>DASZFX010000448.1:0-5460 GCA_035939375.1 Roseiarcus sp. | reverse complement strand
CGAGGTGAAATTCGGCAGGATCGAGGAGAACAGCGCGCCGACGCCCGCGGCGATCAACGCGCTGACGTTCCAGCCGCTCTGGAACCGGTATTCGCCATTCTCCTGATACAGCGCCGGAACGTTCACCCGCCCCTTCGCGATGAGATAGTAGTCGACCATCATGACGCCGAAGATCGGTCCCATCGTTGCGCCGATCAGGCCGACGAAGGACGCCGCGCTCCCTTCCCAAGGCGCGAAGGGATACAACACCAGCGCAATCAGAGCCGCGATATAGCCGCCCTTCTTGAAGTCGATGTATCTGGGGAAGACGTTCGAGAAGTCGAAGGCCGGCGAGACGAAGTTGGCGACGACATTGATGCCCAGGGTCGCGACTGCAAAGGTCAGAGCGGCGAGCAGAGCCAGGAACCAGCTATCGAATTTCGCCGATATCTGGTCGGGATGCAGCAGCACTTCGTTATAGACCTGGAAGGCGGCGATGGTGGTGACGCCGGCGACCAGCGAGAACAGGATCAGATTGACCGGCAGGCCCCAGATGTTGCCCTTGCGAACCGCCGCGGGGTCTGGCGCATAGCGCGAGAAGTCGCAGAAGTTGAGGTAGAGCGCTGCGAAGTATGTGATCCAGGTCGCCGCCACCGCGCAGAGCGAGGCGAATGAGCCGGGCTCGCCCGGAACGCCTGCGTCCTTGGTCTTGTCGAGCAGGACATCGTGGGGGATCGCGGCGGTCAGCGAAATGCCGCCGGCCTTGATGCAAAGGAAGATCGCCAGGATCAGCATCATGACCCAGACGGCGGGGCCGGCCCAATCCTGGAAGCTGCGCACCGTCTCCATGCCGCGCTGGATGATCAGGAGCTGAAGCGCCCAGACGATGACGAAGCAGATCACTTCAAGCCCCGAATGGCCGAGGAAATGCGTCGATTCGTGGAAGGACTTGAAGGCGTCCATGCGGGTCAGCAAGGCGACGATCGCGCCCGAAGCCGCGGAAGTCTGCGCCCCGTACCAGAAGCAGGCGACGACCGCGCGAACCAGCGCCGGGATATTGGCGCCCCATACGCCGAAGGAGGCGCGAGCCAGAACCGGATAGGGAACGCCGGTCCTGACGCCGGCGTTGCCGACAAGGCTCATCAAGACATAGATGACCAGCGAACCGAGGCCGATCGCCAAGACGAAGTTGACGAAGCTGCCGCAGAGCAGAAACAGGCTCGCGGCCAAGTAATAGCCCCATAGGCTATGGACGTCCGAAGTCCATACGTTGAATATGCTGAACGGTCCCCAATTGCGGACCTTGGCGGGCGCCAAATCCTCATTATAGAGAGATGGCGAAGGGTTCCCGATATCCATAGCTCGCTGGCCTCCTCGATTGTTTAGTTTTTTGACGCCAACGTGACAGGCGCACAAAATTTAAGCACTTTTTCGAAGAATTCGCCAGTCCATCGGGGCGCCTAATCTGCGTTTCAGCTCAAGTTGCGCTCAGATATTTTTGCCGATGCGTGTCACAACCTCGCCCTGGCGGAGGGCGCCGACTGCGCGCGACGGCAAATTCCTCAGCGGAAAGCTTGGCCTCGATTGGATCGCGACCTACCGAAGACCGCGAAGAGCTGTGCTACACGCTACCGCAGTTCTTTCGTGTGGCGCCGCCGGCGCCTCAGGCCGCCGCGGCGTTTCCGCGCGGCGCGCGAGGCTGCGCCGGAGGCGGCGCGTCGGGGTCGAGCTTCGGCAACGCGTTCATCACGCGCTCGGGCGGGAAGATGACGATCGCCTCGGTGCCTTCGCGCACTTTGGAACGAAGCTGGAATTCTCCGCCGTGCAGTTCGACGAGGCCTTTGACGATCGGCAGGCCGAGGCCGGAGCCTTCCTCGGCGTTCTTCTGCGCCAGACTCCCCCGCCCGAATGACGACAGTACGATCGGTATCTCGTCTTCGGGTATGCCCGGACCGGTATCGCGGATCGAGAGATATTGACCGCCCGCGCCCGTCCACCCGACCTTGATCGAGATCGCGCCGCCCTGGGGCGTGAACTTGATGGCGTTGCTCAAGAGGTTCAACGTCACCTGGCGGATCGCGCGCTCGTCCGCCCAGATGCGCGGCAGGTTCGGGTCCAGCGCTTCGTTGATCACGATGTCGCGGTTCTTCGCGCGCAGGCCGAGCAGGTGCCGGCATTCCTCGACCGCGTGGGCGAGCGAGACCGACTCCTCCTTCAGGTCATACCGCCCGGCCTCGACGCGCGAGAGATCGAGGATCTCATTGATGAGAATGAGCAGATGCTGCCCGCTCGAATGGATATCGAGCGCGTATTCCTTGTAGCAGGGAACCGAATGGGCGCCGAATAGCTCAGCCTTCATGACCTCGGAGAAACCGAGGATGGCGTTGAGCGGCGTGCGCAGCTCGTGGCTCATCGTCGCCAGAAACCGCGACTTCGCGAGATTGGCCTCTTCGGCCCGGCGCCGAGCCTCGTCCGAATTGAGCTTGGCCTGTTCGAGTTCGGTGATCAGCGCGTCCTTTTCGGCCTGGAAGCTCAAGCTGTTGACCGAGGTCGCGTGCAGGCGATTGGCCAGGATGACGAAGTAGAGAAGGCCGCCGACGCAGAGAAAGCCGAGTGTGACAGTGTCGAGCCGCGTCGAAGGCCCGAGCATGAAAAGGATGGCCAAAGTGACGGGCAGCAGGCCGCCGCCCACGGCATAGGGAATGCTTGACGCAATCATCGCCGTCATCGCCGCGACCAGCAGCAGCACCATCAACACATAGGTGCGCGCGCTTGGGTCCTGCGATTGCAGGAGCAACACGATGATCAGCGCCCAGGCGACGCCGTTCACGGATTCGGCGAGGATGAATTTGCGCCGCCACAGAGCAAGCTCGGCGTCCAGGCGCGGCTTCTCGAGAAAGACGACGGAGAAACCGTAAAGCACCCCGGTCGCCATGAGCGTGAGCGAGGTCCAGGCGAGCGCCATCTCGAACGGCACCCATAGGGTCACGCCGGCGCCGACGGCGACAACCAGAACGCATAGGGCGAGGGTCGCGCTTTTGTGGCTTTGCGCGAACATTTTGACGAGTTCCGGCGCGTAAGAGCCGGCATCGGCGCGCGATGTGGTAAGCCGCTCGCGCGCCTGGCGCATCTGGGCGGTCATCTTACGGTGGCGCGCGAGCATGGCGGCGTCGCCGGCGCGACGCCTCTCGACCCTCTCCACAGCGACGTCGGTCATGATCGCTTTACTAACGCCCGCAAAAAAACTCGGCGCGATGATGCCGGTTAATCCTTAACGAGGGCCTGACGATTTCGGCCGGATTTGAGCTTTCGCGGCAATATTTCGGCGCGATTTCGAGCGCCGGTCGGCCGCCCCGCCGCGCCGGCCGTTAACCAACCGATTCCGAGGATTTGACCCGCGAGGCGTCGCATGGTCTCCTTTTAACCATAGGGGGCGGAAGGCTCGGGAACGATGAAGCTCTACAGCGCCTCGCGAGCGCCCAACCCGCGGCGCGTGCTCATCTACCTTGCCGAGAAGGGGTTGAACGTCCCGGTCAGCGAGGTCGATCTCGGCGCGCTCGAACAGCGCTCCGGCGAATTCACGGCTCTCAATCCGTTTCAGCGAACGCCCGTTCTCGCGCTCGACGACGGGGCGGTCATTTGCGAATCGATCGCCATATGTCGCTATTTCGAGGAGCTCCATCCCGAACCGCCTCTGTTCGGCGTCGGCGCCTTGGGGCGCGCGATGGTCGAGATGTGGCAACGCCGGCTCGAACTCGGCCTGCTCCTTCACGTCGCCAACGCTTTTCGCCACGCCCATCCCTATATGGCCAAAATGGAGACGCCGCAGATCGCTGAACTCGCGCGTATAAGCCCGGCCAAGGCGCTCGACGCCATGGCCATCGTCGATCGCGAATTGAAGGACCGGCCCTTCATCGCCGGCGAGCGCTTCAGCGTCGCCGACATCACCGGCCTCGTCGCGCTCGACTTCACCAAGGTCGCGCGAATAGGGATCCCCGCGGAATTCGTTGATTTGCGCCGCTGGCGGGACGAACTCGCCGCGCGCCCAAGCGCCAAGGCGTGAGGCCCAAAACGGAACTCACCTGGCGAGCGGCGGGAGGCGCAAGCCGCCATTGTTTGGAACAGGGGCTCCTGTGCGCGGACCGAAAGGTCTGTCAAGGGCTTTAGCCGCCTTCGGCGGCGCGCAAAGCGCGCCCTTGACAGACCTTTCGGTCCGCGCGTTCCGGTCACTGTTCCAAACAATGGCGGCCCGTGGCCTTGGCGGTTGTTTCCAGAGAGCCTCTGCGATCCAAATTGCAAATCCGATGCGCCAGCCGCCTACTCCCCGCCCTTCGCCAATCGCAAATGCGGCGGCGGCGTCTCGACGGCAATCGGCCTCTGGCCTTCTGCAAACTCCATAGCAACGATGCGCTCGCCCCGTTTGGCGACCTTCTCGACCGAGGTCGTCAGCCCCGCCAGATCGTCCTGCGCCTGGCGGAAGTGCGTCTCCAGCTTGGAGGCGCGCTCGGCGAGCCGGCGCGCGTCGTCGAGGAGCTTGGCGACCTCGTCCTGGATGAGATGGGCCTGCTCGCGCATCGCCGCATCGCGCATGATCGAGCGCATGACCTGGATCGCCATCATCAGCAGCGAGGGCGAGAGGATGATGATCCTCGTGCGATGCGCTTTTTGAACGACGTCGTCGAAATGCTCGACGAGATCGGAATAGACCGAATCCGATGGTACGAACATCATCGCCGATTCCTGCGTCTCTCCGGCGATGAGATACCGCTCGGCGATGTCCTTGACATGTTTGCCGACGTCGCCGCGCACGCGCGCCTGGGCGGCGCGACGCGCCTCGTCCGTTCGGGCGTCCTTCAGCAAGCTGAAGGCTTCGAGCGGGAATTTGGCGTCGACCGCCATCGGGCGGCTGTCGCCGGGCAGGTGGATCACGCAATCGGGCCTGGTCTTGTTCGAAAGCGTGAATTGAAAGTCATAGGCGTTGGGCGGCAGGCCGTCGCGCACGATCGCCTCCATGCGGCCCTGTCCGAAAGCGCCGCGCGCCTGCTTGTTGGCGAGAATGTCTTTGAGACTGCCGACCTCTTGGCTCAGGCCGGCAAGCCGGCCTTGCGCGGCGTCGATCACGGCGAGCCGCTCGTTGAGCTTGGCCAGCGTTTCGCCGGTTGACTTCGCGTTGAGTTCGAGGCCGGCCCCGACCCGTGCGCCGACATTGTCGAGCCGCTCGGCGACAACACGGGCGAGATCGGCCTGGCGGGAGCTTAAAACCTCGGCCAGCGATTGCATGCGCCCGCCAAGCTCTGCGCCGGCGCGGGCGATTTCATCGAGCCGCGCGTCAGTTTCGCTTTGATGCGCCAGCGCTTCGGCGCGAGCCCGCCGCCGGCGCGACGCGCCGCCGAAGACGAGCAGAAAAAAGACAATTGCGGCGAGCGCCCCCGCAGCGATGAGCGCATCGCGCGGCGCAATCGAATATCGGGCGAGGAAGGC
>DASZFX010000447.1:0-3268 GCA_035939375.1 Roseiarcus sp. | reverse complement strand
GCCCATTTGAAGCAGGCCGCGGCGGCGAACAAATTCGTACTCGACCGCCGCATCGACCCTTGCATGTCGGAAGTCTTTCCCTGGAGCAAGATTCCGGCCGCCCACACCAAAATGTGGATGAACGAGCATGCGCCGGGGAATATGGCCGTGCTGGTCAATGCGCCCATCGCGGGACTGCGAACGCTTGAAGACGTGATCGAGGCGGGGAAGAAATAGCCCAGCGGAGCGGCGCGGTCCGCGCCCGCCCTGCGTCGAACGGCTCGGGATCGCGGCTGCGCCGGGCGGCGGCTCGTCCGTTTAAGGATTTTTCTTAAGTTTCGCCAGGCTCTCGAGCATCGCCGCGCTGTCCGGCGAAGGCTTGTAGGCTCGCAGCAACGCCTCGGCTTTCGCGCGTTCAGCCGCGACGTCGCAGCCGTGTTCGCCGAGCCAGATTAACGTCGCCAACGGATCGGCGCCGCCGAGCCGACTGAGCAATTCGTCATAGCTGCGCGGATCGTCGCTCTTGGGTACGTAAATTTTGGCGAAGCGATCGTCGAGGAGCCTGGCCGCCGCCGCGCAGAGCCGCGGCGTCGGCTCGAGATCGAGATAGGGTAGAAAAGCAAGCGCCGTCCCATCGCCGCCGATATCGTCCTTGTCCGTCAACATATCGATTTCGTCGGCGGCGCGGCGGTCGAGCTTGCGCGCGCCGGCAAGCGCCTGATCGCCGTACGTCTTGTCGCCAGCGAATTTCAGCCAGGCTTTCAGATGCGACTGCGGCGTCAGCATGGAGAACCGCGGCGGGTCTTCCCGCAGCCTCTTGCCGAGCGCCTTGGGATCGCGCAATTCGCGCAGTTCGACGACGTCGAAATTTGGATCGCGATAGGCCCGCGCCATGTCCTCCCACGCCTGCGATTGCGCTTCGCACGAACATCCGAAGTCGACCAGCCAGCGCATGGCGGCAAGGGCGTCGGAAACCTCATCGGCGACATCGCCATAGGGCCTCGCGCCCGCGATTTTTGGGACGAGGGGCGCGACGCGACGGCTCACGAGGGCGCGCGCCTTGTCGCAAAGGGCCGGCGTCGGATCGAGATCGAATTGACCGAGGTAGACAAGCGGAAAATCGCCGCGATCCAGCATGGTCTCGGCGTCGCTTTGGCGACGATTGAGCGCGCGAATCCGATTGAGCGCCGCGGCTTCTTTCGTCTCGATCGGGTGCGAGGCGAGGAAGGGCGTCCATACCCACAGCGGAGAATCGGCCGGAGCGGCGGCGAAATCGGCGTCCCATTTCGCCGCCGCCGCCAGTCCCGACTGGCGGACTTCGTGCCGCGCAGCGAGCATCGGATCGATCGATGCGCTGAGGACCAGCGTCGCTCCCCAGACGATTCCCGCCACGTGGCCGGCCGGAAGGAGCGCGCGCAGCCGGGGCAGCAAAGTACAAAAGCAAAAGACGATGACGAGAGGCGGGACCGCGGCCGGAATCGCCATCGGCCAGTAGAAAGGGGCGCTCCGCGGGTCTTCGAGCAACCTTGCGGCGTTGATCGTCGCGAGGCCCGAGACCGGCAGCATGATGAGCGCGACGAGCGCCGCGATCCAAGGCATGGCGCCGCCAAGGCCGGCAAGGACGAGGAGTATGGCGAGCAGCATCCATAGGAGCACGATCGCAAAGACGCCATAGGCCTGCGCGTACGCGTTGCCGGCCGGATCGCTGCCGCTGAGGTCGGCGAGCGTCGCGAGGACGAAGGCCCAGACCAAGAGCGCGATCGCGCCCACGGCGATGCTCGAGACGATGAGACCGAACGGCGCAGGCGGCGGAGAAGAACGTCCTGGCTCGGTCAAGGCGACTTTCACCCTCGCGATTTGCTGGCCTAAATCTTACCGTCGCCCTGGGCGCCGCGCGAGCGGGGTTACTGAGGATCGTCGCCGCGATCGGTCCTTTTGCGGGCGCGCATGATGGCCGCATTGAGCTCGCCGCCGTAGACGAAAATCGCCGCCATCGCGTAGAAAAACACCAAGGCGATCATCACGGAAGCGAGACCGGCGTAGGTCGTGACATAGTTGCGCGCGAATTCGGAAAGGTACGCGCCGAACCCCTCGCCAAAGGCGACACAGGAGACGAATGTCAACGCGACGCCCGGGGCGAGATCGATCAGGCGCCGGCGTCCCTTTGGCAGCAGGAGATGGGCCAAGAACAAGGTGAGAGCCATGAGCGCCACGGCGAGGCCCAGTCGGGTGAAGGTGACCACGAACCGCAAGGGTTCGAGCTGCGGCAAGTAGTCGAGGGCGGTCGCCCAGATCAGCGGCCCCAGCACGACGAGAAAGGCGAGCGCGAGCAGTCCGATCGCGCCGACAATGACAAAGGCGATCGATTCAAGGCGCAGCAGCCACCAGGGCCGCGTCTCGTTCGCGCTATAGGCGCGGCTGAGCCCGACCCGCGCCGCTTCGATCGCGCCTGAGGCGAAATAGAGCGCAAGGGCCGCGCCAATGGTCAGCAGGCCGCCGCGCGGCGCGGTCAAGACATTCTGCACCTCGCCGGCGATCGGATGGGCGACGGCCGGCGGCCAGACCGCAAAAATCAGCTTGGCGGCCTCCGCGGCGAGGTCCTCGGTGCCGAAGAAGCCGGCGAGCGCGGTGACGAAAATCAGGAAGGGAAACAGGGACGTCAAGGTCGACAGCGCGATATGGCTCGCGATCGCCCAGCCGTCCTGGGCGAGGAAACGCCAATAGGCGTCGAGAAAGACGGAGAAGACTTTGCGCATCGCGGCGTTCGTCAAGCAAGCCAGAATGAGGCGATCGGCCCCTTCGAAAGCCCTTGTTCGCCGATCGAAGGCGGCTGTCAATATCGAGCCTGACTAGGCCTTTGAGCTGCGAACCCGCCCGTACCCTTCTCGGCTTGGCGCACAGCAATCGGGGGAAAATGAAATTCGCTCTCCGAAGTACCTCCGGTATACCTCGCTCGTCCCGGCCGAGATTGGCCCGCCATCGACGCCGCGCCGTCGCAAGAGCTTTCCCTGGCGTTCAGCGGGCGGCTTGGCGCCACGCCGAGGCATTCTCTCCATCGGAGCGCGAGCCGCCTACCGCCCGATGAGACGCGCAGGCCCTCGAAGATCGAACGCAGCGCCCCTATGGACCGCAGCAGGCGTGCGCTGCTTATTGGTCCTGGTATTCATCATGCCGTCGGACGAAATCCATCGTCGTTTTCTCGTTGCGACCCTTGGGCGAGCGATCGAGGATCATCAAGGCGCCGATCATTTCCTCGGGTCCACGCGCATAACTCGAATAAGTATGAAAG
>DASZFX010000446.1:0-5710 GCA_035939375.1 Roseiarcus sp. | reverse complement strand
GACAGACCTTTCGGTCGGCGCGTTCCGGTCACTGTTCCAAATAATGGCGGCCCGTGGCGTTGGCGTTTGTTTCCAGAGAGCCTCTGCGATTCAAATTGCGAATCCGATGCGCTAGGCTGATAGTTTCAAAGCCGCTGGGCTCTGCGCGGCTACCCCTTCACTGGCACTCGAAGCTTTCCGCCTTCTCCTTGTCGCCGCCAACATACCGCGCGACCTTGGGCCAGGGACAGAGCGGGCGGGTGCGGCTAGGCGACCAGTCGGCGGGGACTTCCTTGTTGCCGGGGGAGAGACCGGCGATGATGCGATCGGGCGCCTTGCCTTGTTCGGCCCAGTCGACGATCGCCGACAGCATGTCGAAATTGTCGGTCGCCGGGCCTTTCGAGCAATGGTTCATGCCGGGCACGGCGAAGAGCCGGGCGAAGGCGGCGGCGTCGCCGTCGTAGTTGGCGCTGAGCTTCTCGATCCATCTCGTCGAAGCATTGATGGAGAAGACGCCGTCGCTCTGACCGTGGTACAGGATGATCTGGTGGCCGGCGGCTTTGAGCAGGGCGAGCTTCGGATCGTCGGCGTCGGGCGGCGCCATGAAGTCCCAGGCGGATTCGGCGTATCGAATTGGCTTGCCGTCGAGGTTGAAGGTCCCCTTAGCGTAGATTTTCGGCGCGTCCTTGTCGAAATCGAAATGGCTCAAATAGGCCATCAGGGAATCGGGATCGCGCTTGGTGAAGGTCGGCGGCGTCGTGAAGATCGCGGCGAGGGACGCTGCGCCCATGGTCGCGATCAGCGGATTGTTGTTCCATGGCGGAATGCCGCTGAAGACCTTCCAGAAGCGCCAATTGGCCGAGCCCATGCCGGCGTCGAAGGACCAATCGGAATAGAGCTGGTCGCCTTTGCTGTCATGCGGTCCGGCGAAAGCGCCGGTCAGCGCCGCGACCTGAGCCTTGGAGAGACAGAGATCGGTCTTGTCGCCGGCGCAGGCGAGATCGGCGAGATGGAAAACCTTCTGACAGGCCTTGACGTCGCCGACCATGCCGTCCTCGACGCCGTCAAGCTTGTCGCAGGCTTCCAGCACCTTGCGGCTGATCAGCGCCATGTCGCCCGGCGAGAAGCTCTTCTTGATGTCAGGATCGATCGTCTCGAAGCTTTGCACGTCCCAGGCGTGCTGGATCGCGACGCGGGGCAGGTCGAAGCCGGGATCGCCGGCGACGAAACCGTCGTATTGATCGCCCATGCGCGTCGCCGCGACCATGGCGTGGCGCCCGCCGTTGGAGCAGCCGAACATGTACGAACGCGCTGGCGCTTGCCCGTAGAATTTGGCGATGATCGTCTTGCCGATGGGACCGAGCGTCATGTCGCCGGAATAGCCGTAATCGTCGCGCGCCTGCGGATCGGCGCCGAAGGCCGCGCCGGCCGCCAGGCCGAAAGCAGCGTTGGCCGGATCGGCGCCGTTATGGCCTTCATCGCTGCTCAGCACTGCAAAGCCGCGCGCCAGCGCGGGTTTGCCGCCGTAAGCGTTGACGTCATTCGGGTCGCCGATCGCCGGCAGCACGGCGCCGTCATTGCCGCCATTGACCTGATGGAGGAAGCGGCCGTTCCAGGCGAGCGGCAGCCGCATCTCGAAACCGAGCGCGTAAGCCTTGCCGTCGACGCCGACGCGTTGATTGGCCGCGCCTTTGATGATGCAGGCGGCCGGCAGGCCCTTGTCGGCCGGCGCTTCCGCCGCCGAGGCGATGGTCACATGGGCGAGGCCGAGGGTTTCCGTCGTCAATTGATCGCATACGATCGGTTTCGCCTTGGCGGCGACGTCTTCGGGGCTTGGTCCGGCCGCACAGGCGGGCAGGGCGGCGAGCGCTGAAATCGCGACGCTTGTAAGAAGGCTGGCGCCTCTCATGACTTCCTCCCTCAAAATGATGAGCTCAGAATGATGAGCTGTTGTACGAGCGCTTGTACGAACTTCGCCGCCGGATGGTCTTGGGCGGTCGTCGCGATATAGGCTTTCCAGATAGTTATAATATATAATCGAATGGGACAAGCCCGTCGATTACTCGTCGGGGCTGACTTTCTTCACATTTCGGTCAAAGGCGTAGGCCGCCAGCGCAAAGGCCACGGGGGATGCTCTATGACTTGAGCTTCGGGAAGGGCGCGACGGATCGTGAAGGAGAAGCCGGCATGGGAGCGGGGGTCCTTAGAGCGCAGCTGGTCGCCGGCCTTGCGGCCCTCACTCTGGTTTCTGTCGGCGGCGTTCTTGGCTTTGCCGCGGATGAAGCGCCTCTTCAAACCGGCCCAGCCGCCTACGGCGACTGGCGCACTGATGCGCCGGGCGTGCGCCGGAAGATCACGCCTGACGATATGCCGGCGCCGCTGGCGAGCCCGCCGGTGGCCAATCCCCCGCGCGTGATCGCCAAGCCCGCCGGCGCTTCGCCCAAGGCGCCGCCAGGCTTTTCCGTCTCGCTCTTCGCCAAGGGTCTCGTCGAGCCGCGTGTCATTCGCGTCTCCCCGAACGGCGATATTTTCGTCGCCGAAAGCCAGGCGGGGCGGGTGCGCGTTCTTCGCGCCAAGGACGGCGCCGTGGCCGCGGAAACCTCGCAAATCTTCGCCTCGGGGCTCAACCGTCCCTTCGGCGTCGCCTTCTACCCGCCGGGGAACGATCCCCGTTACGTCTACGTCGCGGCGACGAATGAGGTCCTGCGCTATCCCTATCGCAGCGGCGATATGACCGCGTCCGGGCCGGGCGAAGTCGTGGTGCGCTCCCTGCCGACCGGCAGCGTCCATTGGACGCGCGACATCGCGTTCTCGGCGGACGGCAAGGCGATGTATGTCTCGGTCGGCTCGGCTTCCAACGCCGCCGAGGGGATAGACCCATTGGAGGGCGCGGCGCTCAAGAGTTTCGCCGGCGTCCATCCGCTTGGCGCGGCCTGGGGCGAAGAGGAGGATCGCGCCGACGTTCTGGCGTTCGATCCCGACGGACGCAACAAGAGAATTTATGCGACGGGCCTGCGCAATTGCTCAGGCGAAACCGTGCAGCCCGAGACCGGCGCGCTGTGGTGCGCGACCAATGAGCGCGACATACTCGGCGACGATTTGCCGCCCGACTATGCGACCAGCGTCAAGGAGGGCGCCTTCTATGGTTGGCCCTGGTACTATATCGGCGCCCATCCCGATCCGAACCATCCGAGCGAGCGCCCCGATCTCGCGAACAAGATCACGACGCCGGACGTTCTGATCCAGCCGCATTCCGCGCCGCTCGGCATCGTCTTTTATGAGGGGACGCAATTCCCCGGCGAATACAAGGGCGATGCTTTCGTCGCGCTGCACGGCTCCTGGAACCGCGCCAAACGCACGGGCTACAAGGTGGTGCGCCTGATTTTCAAGGACGGCAAGGCGACCGGCGAATATGACGATTTTCTCGTCGGCTTCGTCGCCAGCGACACGGCCGTGTGGGGACGGCTCGTCGATGTCGCGGTCGCCCGCGACGGCGCCCTGTTGGTGACCGACGACGCCGGTGGAAACGTCTGGCGAGTAGGGTATAGCGGAAGGTAGGGTGGGAAGATCGCGCTTCTGCCTGCGTCATTGCGAGGAGCGAAGCGACGAAGCAATCCAAAGCAAGCTCTGCGCGCTTCCGCCATGGATGGCTTCGCTTCGCTCGCAATGACGAATGTAGAATTTGCCCAACCGGCCATTCGCCGTCATGATGGCGTTCAAAGGACGCCATCGGGGAGGGGATTGATGTCGCTGTTCGATCTTGCCGGCAAAGTCGCGATCGTGACGGGTTCGTCGCGCGGGATCGGTCGCGCTATTGCGTCCCGGCTCGCCGAGCACGGCGCCAGTGTGGTGATTTCTTCGCGGAACGCCGGCCCTTGCGAAGAGGTCGCGGCGGAGATCGTCGCCAAATTTGGCGCGGGCCGCGCGGTCGCGATCGCCGCCAACATTTCCTCCAAGGATCACCTTCGCCGCCTGGCCGAAGAGACGATCCGGCGTTTCGGCAAGGTCGACATCCTTGTCTGCAACGCGGCCTCGAATCCCTACTATGGTCCCCTCGCCGGCATTTCCGACGAGCAATTTCGCAAGATTCTCGAAAACAACGTCATCGCCAATCATTGGCTGATCTCCTATGTCGCGCCGCAGATGATCGAACGCAAAGACGGTTCGATCGTCCTGGTCTCTTCGATCGGCGGCTTGCGCGGCTCGACGGCGATCGGCGCCTATAACATTTCTAAGGCCGCGGATTTCCAACTGGCGCGCAATCTCGCCGCCGAATTCGGGCAGCATAACGTGCGCGTCAACTGCATCGCGCCGGGCTTGATCCGCACCGATTTCGCTCGCGAGCTCTGGGAGAACCCGGCCTATATGAAGGCCTATTCTACGAGAGCGCCGCTCGGCCGGATCGGCGAGCCCGATGAGATCGCAGGCGCCGCCGTGTTTCTTGCTTCGAGCGCAAGCAGCTTCATGACTGGCCAGGCGATCGTCGTCGACGGCGGGGTGACGGCTATCTGACGGCGGGCGACGGGGTGTACCGATGTCCGCGGACTACCCACGAACCCTCTCCCGCAGGCGGGAGAGGGGACGCGGCGGGCGCTTTATCCGCCTGGAAGAAATCGCGCGGCCGCGGAATATCCCTTCTCCCGCTTGGCCGAGGGAAGGCGCCGCGAAGGGTCGGATGAGGATACCCCGCGACGTCAGGAAATAAGCTTTTCACGCACTATCTAAGCGAACAGTCCGCGCAGCTCCGATTTCATGATCTTGCCCGCAGCGTTGCGCGGCAGCATATCGTCGCGCAGCATAATCCGCACCGGCACTTTGAAAGCGGCGATGCGCTGAGCGACGAAGGCGCGCAGCTCCTCTTCGCTTGCTTTCGTTCCTTCTTTGAGCGTGACGACGGCGCCAGGCTCCTCGCCGAGGGTACGATGGGCGATCGGCACGACCGCCGCGTCGATCACTGCCGGGTGCTCGTAGAGCGCGTTTTCGACTTCGACGCAATAGATGTTCTCGCCGCCGCGGATCAGCATGTCCTTGGCGCGGCCGACGATGTAGCAGAAACCTTCCTCATCGATCCGCGCGAGATCGCCGCTCTTGAGCCAGCCGTCGACGAAAGTCTTGGCCGTCGCCTCGGGATTGCGCCAATAGCCCTTCACGACATTGGGCCCTTTGACCCATAGTTCGCCGACTTCGCCGGCCTGCAAGGTCCGCCCCTCGGCGTCGACGACCTTCATTTCGCAGACCGGCAGCGCCGGCCCGCAACTGTCTGGCCGCAGCATGTAATCCTCGCCCGAATGAACGGTGAAAGTCGCCGAAGTCTCCGACATGCCCCAGCCGGTGCCCGGCGCGGACTTCGGCAACTGGCCGCTCAGCCTCCGCACGAGTTCGGAAGCGGCCGGCGCGCCGCCATAGCTCATGATCTCCAGCGACGACAGGTCGTAATTTCCGAGCGCTGGATTCTCGACGATTTGCCAGGCGATCGTCGGCACCCCGCCGGCGCTGGTGATCCTTTCGCGCTCGATAAGCTGCAAGGCGAGGTCCGGATCCCATTTGTGCATGAGCACCAGCTTGGCCCCGATGACGAAGGAGGGGATGAGCGCAGCTTGACAGCCGGTCGTATGGAAAAGCGGAATGGCAACCAGTCCGGCCTTTTGCGGCCCGTCCGGATCAAGTTGCGGCGGCGTCTCGCCGCGCCTCAAGCAGGAGCGGGCGACGGAAAACGGACCCGCCATGATCG
>DASZFX010000445.1:0-8332 GCA_035939375.1 Roseiarcus sp. | reverse complement strand
ATGCGCATGCACGGTTTTGGCGGCCACGAGGACCAGCCTTGAGCGAGGCCGGCGAACACGAATACGCCAAGGCGCTGACCCACGAGGCGCGCGAGCGCAAATGGCCGAATGTGCGGCCGCGCAACGCAGCGACGCTGATCCTGCTCGATCACAGCGGCGGCGTCGTCAAGGTGCTGCTCGGCCGGCGGCACGCCGGCCATAAGTTCATGCCCGGAAAGTTTGTTTTTCCCGGCGGTCGCGTCGAGCGCAGCGACCGGCAGATGAGCGTCGCAAGACCGCTCGATTCAATCGTCGAGGACAAGCTGAACGCGCGGCTGCGACGGCCCTCGCCGCGTTTCGGCCGCGCGCTCGCGCTCGCCGCGATCCGGGAGACTTTCGAAGAAACAGGGCTGGCGCTTGGGGTGAGCGAACGCGCGCCGCTCGCGCCGGCCGGCGCCTGGGCGCGCTTCGCCGCGACCAATGTCACGCCGGCGCTCGACGGTTTGGAATTCATCGCCCGGGCGATCACGCCGCCGCGTCGGCCGAAGCGCTTCGATACGCGTTTTCTCGTCGCCGACGCGGCCCTGATCCGCCACCGGGAGCCGGGGATCGTCGGGCCGGACGCCGAACTCGTCGAACTCGTCTGGATGCCGCTGGAAGAGGCGGCCGGGCTCGATATCCCCGCGATCACGCGCATCGTACTCAAAGAGCTCGACGCCGCGATGAAAGGCGGCATGAGCAAAAGCCGGCCGCGACCCTTCTTCTACGAGCGCAACCGGGTCTGGCGACGGGACGAGTTGTGAGGGCGATTCGATTTTGACGGAGCGCCCCTGAACCTTTCGCCGTACGGACCGGGGAGGTACAGGAGGCGGCCTCCGCGGGCAGGACTTAAAGGCGAGCGCGGCTAGGCGACCTGCTTGCTTCTCGTCATTTCGCTTCGCGGCGCGAGGGGCTCAAGCGCCGGGCTCTGTATCGAGTCGCTTGAAGGATCGGAGAGAGGCGGCGCGGCTTTCCGCGGCGGCGGCGTCAGGCGTCCGGCCAGAGCGATCAGTGCAAGATGGTAGGATCGTGCGACGGACGCCGAGCGTTGGAAACGCGCCATCACGATGTCCAGCAACTCGACGATGATTTCAGCGTCCGCGCCCTCCATCTCCTCGCCGAGGAATTGTTCGCTCAGCGCCCGCGCGAGGTCGAAGCGGACCGTATCGAGGCGCTGCGGATCGCCGTGGATCGCCGCTTTCCAAACCCGCGAATGGAGCCGCGCCAGGGTCCATGCCGAAGCGCCGACGCCAAGGCGCTGGCGATAGGCCTCCAGCAGAAGGTCGAAGATGATGGGCTCCGACCATTCCCGTAACCCGGCCAGCCCAGCGGTCGCGTCGCTATTCGGCATCGTCGCTGTCTCACGTTGAATGCGTGAACGCGCAAACCGAATCTCGCAACTCCGGGATGCTAATCTACGATTTAACCGTTCGGCAATAGTTAACGGCTCTTTGGGGGCGAATATCGGGCCGAATCAGGGCGAAGCGCTTCGCGAAAAGAGCGTCGTTTCAGAAGCGAGCGGCCAAAATCCAAGCGCCAAAGGCGCCTCTGACGCAGACGTCAAGCGGCCATCCTCACTTCGACAGTCAGGTGCGAGAGCGAGCGAAAGCCGGCAAGCCGCGTCTGGTAGTAGCGCGAATCGTGGCGCTGTTTGGTCTCGACCGAAATGATCGCGCCGAGATGGCCGGGCCCCAGCCGCCACAGATGCAGATCGGCGAGCGTATCGCCTTCGCTCTCGACGATCTCGCGCAGCCGCGCCTCCATTTCGCGATCGGGCGACATATCCAAAAGGATCGCGCTCGTATCGCGAATGAGGCCATAGGACCAACTGGCGATCACAAGGGCGCCGACAATGCCGACAAGCGGATCGATCCAGAGCCAGTTGAAGGCGCGGGCGAGGACGAGGCCGATGATGACGAGGATGGAGACCGTGGCGTCGGCCATGACATGGATCAGCGCCGCGCGCATGTTGTTGTCGCGGGCCGCGCCATGGACGTGTTCGCTCTCCTCGAAGAGGACGCGATGATCCTCGCCGTCGATGCTGAGATGCGCCTCGAAAGCGTGCGGCTCGGGGATTTCATCGAGCGATTCAAGAAAGCCGTCGCGCCGCGCGAAAGCGAAAGTCTGGCGCGCGCCGTCCGGCCGCCTGGTCTCGAGCAACACCGCTTGCGCGGCCGGCGGATCGCCGGTTTCGGCAATCAGACGAAAGCGCGGTTGAACCCCCTCCTCGAATATTTCGAGGGCTAAGGTCCCAGCGCTGGTCGCGATAGGCTTCGTCCCGTTGTGGTCATGCGCCGCATGAGCGTGGGAGTGGGCCTGGCCGTGACCATGACCATGCCTTTCATGGCTGTGGCCGCCGCCGAGCAGCCAGACGCTGGCGACATTCACCGCCAATCCTAAGCAGGCGATCGGGATCGCCTCGGCGAAGTCGATCGCGACCGGCGCAAAGATGCGGGCGACGGCCTCGTAGCCGATAAGGATGGCGATCATCGCAAGGATGATCGCGCTGGAGAAGCCGGCGAGATCGCCGAGTTTGCCGGTGCCAAAGGTGAAGCGCGCATCGTCGGCGTGCCGGCGGGCGTAGCTATAGGCGAGGGCCGCAAGCAGCAGCGCGCCGGCATGCGTGCTCATATGCAGACCGTCGGCGACGAGCGCGATCGAGCCGAACATGAGGCCGCCGATGATCTCGGCCGCCATCATCGCGCCGCAGAGCCAGATCACCGCCCAGGTCCGACGCTCGCTTTCAGCATGCCTCTCGCCAAGGAACACATGAGAATGTGGCGCTGTCGGCCCGGCTTTCGCGCTCGTCATGATCGCCTCACCTAAGGTAAGTCCGCACGACATCGAGCAATTGCTCGGCCGCCTCTCCGTTCAAGGCCGAAGGGTGGCGCGCCTTGTCGACAAGATGGGTGCGCACGTGATCCTCGACGACCTCCGACATCAGCCCGGCGATGGCGCCCCGCGTTCCGGCGATAAGATGCATCACTTTATCGCAGCCGGCCTCGCTCTCCAGAGCCCGCTCGATCGCCTCGACCTGACCGCGAATGCGCCGCACCCGGGCAAGGAGCTTTCGCTTGTTGTGGATCGTATGGGTCATTATAGAATACCCCCCTATCCTATTTGGAAGGCGAGTGCAAGGCGTATGGGACGCGCGGCGCCCGGCAATCGGCCGCCTTTCGGGCGCGGGCGACGCCCTTGCGCGGCGCATATATCTGACTAAAGTCAGAGAATGGACGCGGGCCAAATCCAGCAAGTCCGTCGCTTCAACCGCCTCGTCACGCAGCGCGTCGGCGCGCTGGACGAGAGCTATTTGCGTCGCGGCCGCCCCTTGAGCGAGGCGCGGCTCATTTTCGAAGCGGGCGCGGACGGCGCGGATGTGCGGACCTTGCGCAACGCGCTCGGACTGGATTCCGGCTACCTCAGCCGCCTCTTGCGCTCGCTCGAGACGCAAGGCCTGATCCGGGTCCGCACGCAGGCCGTCGACAGCCGCGTGAGGCGCGTCAGCCTCACCGCCAAGGGACGCGCGGAATATTCGACCTATGAAGCGCTTTCTGACCAACTCGCAGAATCGATGCTGGCGCCGCTCGGCGCTGCGCAGCGCGACCGCCTCATCGCCGCCATGGCGGAGGTCGAGCGGCTCCTGCGCGCAGGCGCGCTGGACCTCCGCATCGAGGCGCCGGACAGCGCCGACGCCCGCTGGTGTCTTGACGAATATTTCAAGGAGCTTGCGCAGCGTTTCGACGCCGGTTTCGATCCCGCCAAAAGCAATTCTGCTCGCAACGAGGAAATGACGCCGCCGGCCGGTTGGTTCCTCGTCGCCCGGCTCGACGGGCGCCCGGTCGGATGCGGCGCCCTCAAGCGCAAGGGGAGGACGATCGGCGAGATCAAGCGGATGTGGACCGCGCCCGCGGCGCGCGGCCAAGGCGTCGCGCGCCGCGTGCTGCGCTATCTTGAGGCGACGGCGCGGGCCCACGGCCTCAAGAAGCTACGCCTTGAAACCAATCGGACGCTCAAAGAGGCGCAGGCGCTGTACCGTCGAGAGGGCTTTGAGGAAATCGCTCCCTTCAATGAGGAGCCTTACGCTCATCATTGGTTCGCCAAGACATTGTAGCGAGCGAGCATTCCAGCGACGCCAGAGGTACAATCAGGAACGCCGGCCGCTCTTCGCCCGCAAACGCTTACCATTGCTTTTGGCCGCCGACGCCTGTCCTCCGCCGATAAGCGGCAGCGGCCGCGGCGGCACCGGCGTTGACTGCACCAAAGAGGTCGTCGTCTGGCCGAAGACGAGGAAACGGTCGAGCACTTCGTCGAGATCGTCCAGCGCCGGCAGATGGACTTTGAGGATGAAACAATCCTCGCCCGTGACGCGGTGACACTCGACGACCTCAGGCCTCGCCCGCGCGAGTTCCGCAACCTTGGCGAGTTGACCCGGCGTCGGGCGTATCCGGATGAAGGCCAGGATCGGATAGCCGAGGGCGGACGGATCGATCAGCAGGCGATAGCCGACAATGACTTTGGCCTCTTCGAGGCGGATGAGGCGTTCGCGCACCGCCGGGGCCGACATGCCGACGCGTCGCGCAAGTTCCGATAGTCCCATGCGTGGGTCGTCGCCGAGCAGGCGCAACAACTCGACATTGCGCTGATCGCGCAGCAATTCCGACCTGGAAAGCGGAGCGAGCTTTTCCCTTTTCATTCCGAATGAAAATTCATGGATTTTACTTCAAGTCAATATTCCAAACGTCCGTTTGTCGTTGCATTCTCGCGCCATGATGTCGGAGCTTGTCGTCGCCAGGAAGTCCGCGCCGCTGGTGGACCGCGCGCCGCCGCACGCCTTTTTCCTGATCAGCGCCGTCTTCCACTATCTCGGCCCCTCTTTTGCCGTGCTGCTGTTTGCGCAGATCGCGCCGCTCGGCGTCGCCTGGCTGCGGATCGCCAGCGCGGCCCTCATATTCGCGCTGTGGCGCCGGCCGTGGCGTTTGTTCTTTGTACTTTCTCCGCACGATCGGGCGATCATCCTGGCCCTCGGCGTCGTCCTGGCGGCAATGAATTCGATCTTCTATGAAGCGATCGCCCGGCTGCCGCTTGGGACGGTCGGCGCGATCGAATTCCTCGGCCCGATCGCCATCGCCGCCTACGGGCTGCGCACGCGCCGCAATCTCATCGCGCTGGCTCTGGCCGCCGCAGGCGTCTATGCGCTCACCGGCGTCAGGATCGGCGGCGAGCCGCTCGGCTTTGTCTTCGCTTTCCTAAACTGCGCGTTGTTTGCGCTCTATATCATGCTCGGTCACCGCATCGCCGCCGCGGCGAGCGCCATGTCAAGCGTCGACCGGCTCGGCGCGGCCATGGCCGTCGCCGCTTTGGCGGCGCTGCCGATCGGGTTTGCCGAGGCGGCGCCGGCTTTCGCCAGCCCGTGGCTGCTCTTGACCGCAATCGGCGTTGGCGTCTCCTCGTCCGTGATCCCCTATGTCTGCGACCAGCTCGCCATGCGCCGTCTGCCGCGCGCCACATTCGCGCTGCTTCTCTCGCTCCTGCCCGCCACCGCCGCCATCATCGGCTTCCTCGTGCTGCGGCAGACGCCATCGGCGACGGAGATGTTCGGCGTCGCGCTCGTCGGCGGCGGCGTCGCGCTGCGCGAGAGCGAAGCGGTGGAGTAAGGCGCGAGCGCTTCCTCCGCTCCGAGTCGGGTGGACGCCGGTCGGCATCCACCCTACGCCGGTACGAGCTCCACCGGCAGGCTCTGCAATCCGCGCAACGTATTGTTGAACGCCCGCTCGACTTCGCCGTCGATGCGGATCGCTCGGACCTTGCGGGCGAGGGCGGCGAGCATCGCCTCGCCCTCGACGCGAGCGAGCAATTGGCCGACGCACATATGGACGCCGGCGCCGTAGCCGACATGGCCGGCCGTGCGCCGTTCGACCATGTAGGCGTCGGGCCTCTCCCATTTGCGCGGATCGCGATTGGCGGCGCCGAGCAACATCAGCACCTTTTCGCCTTCGCCCAGTTGAACCCCGCCGATATCGACAGGCCGCGTCGTCGTGCGAAAGAAGGTCTGTACCGGCGATTCGAAGCGGACCGCCTCTTCGAACGCGGCGCGCGCCAGTGAGGGATCGGCGTGGAGCTTCGCCATCTCGTCCGGGAATCGCGCCAGGCAATAGATCGCGGCGGCCAAAGCGTTGACGGTCGTATCAATCCCGGCGCTCAAGAGCGAACGGACCAGAAGCGGCGCCTCTTCGGCCGTGATCTCGCCGGTTTCGACCGCCGCATGGACGCTCGCCCCGATCCCGTCCGGCGAAAGGTTTTGGCGTTGGCATTGTTCCGTGACCCAGGCGACATGCGGCGCGGCGCGCTCTATCGCGTTGCGGCGCAATTCGTTGTCCGGGCCGAAGGCGTTGAACACCGTGCCGGCATAGGGAAGCAGATGTTCGCGGCCGTTTTTTCGAAGCCCCATCGCGTCGGGAAAGACCGAGAGCGGGTAGGCCTCGGCGAGAGCTGGAATCGCGTCGAAGCGACGCGCTTGGACGAGCTTGTCCGCCAGGGCTTGCGCGGCCGCGGCAAGCGCGTCGCGAAGCTGCTTCATCACCGAAGCCGACAGCGCGCGATTAAGCACCGCGCGGGCGCGGTCGTGTTCGGGCGGGTCCTTCTCCAGGACGAGACTCGGCGGACGCCACGGCCTTTCTTTGGCGAAATCGCTCATCCCGACGCCGCGGCTGGAGCAGAAGGTCCGCCAGTCGTCGAGAACGCGATGCACCTCCTCGTAGCGCGCGACCGCCCATAGGCCATGGCGCCGCAGCCATACGGCCGGACCTGCCTCGCGCAATTCATGATGGGCCGGAAATGGATCGGCGAAGAAGTCGAGCGCGAAGCGATCGATATCGGAAACCGGCGCCCCGAACGGCGGCGGACGAATAACGGCATTCATCGAAGCGGTTGCTTCGCTCATTCCTGGGCTCCAGCGCTGCATTTCTCGTCAGAGCCGTCGCCAGCTCGGATCTCTTGCCTTGTTTTGAGAGCAGTTTCGAAGGCCGGATCGCGAAAAGCAAGGCGCCGGGCGTCGCGCGGCGCCTCAGAAGGCGCGGCGATCCCGCCCCTTATCATTCAACCGCCTTCGGCCTATATGAACGGGACTTTGCGCCCGCCCCTCTTGGACGCCTCGGAGACCCTTCCCGCCAATGCCCGCCCCTGCCCAAAATCAATCCGAAGCCAAAATTCCCGTGACCGTCCTCACCGGCTATCTCGGCGCCGGCAAAACGACCTTGCTCAACCGCATCTTGAGCGAGAACCACGGCCGCAAATATGCGGTGATCGTCAATGAATTCGGCGAGATCGGCATCGACAACGAGCTCGTCGTCGGCGCGGACGAAGAAGTTTTCGAGATGAACAACGGCTGCATCTGCTGCACCGTGCGGGGCGACTTGATCCGCATCATCGAGGGTCTGATGAAACGCAAGGGCAAGTTCGACGCGATCATCGTCGAGACGACCGGCCTTGCCGATCCGGCGCCCGTCGCCCAGACCTTCTTCGTCGATGAGGACGTCTCCTCCAAGGCCAGGCTCGATGCGGTCGTCACCGTCGCCGACGCCAAATGGCTCGCCGACCGCTTGCGCGACGCGCCCGAGGCGAAGAACCAGATCGCCTTCGCCGACGTCATCGTGCTCAACAAGACAGACCTTGTCTCGCCTGCCGAGCTGCGCGAGGTCGAGGCGCGCATCCGCGCGATCAACCCCTACGCCAAACTGCATCACGCTCAGCGCTGCAATGTCGCGATCGACGCGGTGCTCGAGCGCAACGCCTTCGATCTCGATCGCATTATGGACATCGAGCCGGATTTCCTCGAGGCTGGCGAAGACCACCATCATCACGACCACGATCATGGCGACCATCATCACCACGCGCATGGTCATGGCGGGTTGAAGCATTATCACGACGAGCATATGCAGTCGGTGTCGGTGCGCCTGCCCGGCGACGTCGATCCCGACAAGTTCATGCCATGGATCAATGCTCTGACTCAGAAGGAAGGCCCGAACATCCTGCGTTGCAAGGGCATCGTCGCCTTTTCCGGCGACCCCAAGCGTTTCGTCTTTCAGGGCGTTCACATGATGCTCGACGGCGAGCCGCAGCGCGAGTGGAAGGAAGGCGAGAAGCGCGAATCGAAGGTCGTCTTCATCGGCCGCGATTTGAAGGTGGATCAAATTCGCCAAGGCTTCCTCAGCTGCGCGGCGTGATCACCGCGCGCCCCGACGCTGACCAACGATAAAAGTGATCCGATGGCGGCGCCTGCTTCCTCGCTGACCCAGCATGTCGAAGCCTTCTCGGC
>DASZFX010000444.1:0-5414 GCA_035939375.1 Roseiarcus sp. | reverse complement strand
TCTGTCAAGGGCGCGCTTTGCGCGCCGCCGACGGCGGCTAAAGCCCTTGACAGACCTTTCGGCCGCGCACAGGAGCCCCTGTTCCAAACAATGGCGGCTTGCGCCTCCCGCCGCCCGCCAGGTGTGAGTTCATTTGGGGGTCCGATGCTCTAGAGTACGTCGGCGGACGACCCTCACCCCAACCCTCTCCCGCAAGCGGGTGAGGGGGCGCGCCGCGCCATCGACATCGAAGTATACTCGAGGTCATTTCCAGACGACTACTCACGTACCAAGCGGCGCAATCCCTTCTCCCCGCTTTCTTGCGGGAGTAGGCGGCGCGCAGCGCCGGATGAGGGTACGCCGCGACGATTCCGGGCAAATCCAGCGACGCGACCTATGCCGCGCCTCTTTGCGAATAGCCGAGCCGGCGGTTCAACGCCTCGAGGAGATCGGCCGCGACTTCCGCGATCACGGCGCCGGGCGTGAAAATCGCATCGACGCCGGCCTTGTAAAGGGCGTCGAAATCCTGCTGCGGGATGACGCCGCCGATGACCAGCATCAGATCCGGCCGGCCGGCCTTTTTGAGCGCTTCTTTCAACGCCGGCGCCAAAGTGAGGTGGCCGGCGGCGAGCGAAGAGACGCCGACGATATGCACGTCGTTCTCGACCGCCTGTCGCGAGACCTCCTCCGGCGTTGCAAACAGCGGGCCGATGTCGACGTCGAAGCCGAGATCGGCGAAGGCCGAAGCGATGATCTTCTGGCCGCGGTCATGGCCGTCCTGGCCGATCTTGGCGACCAGGATGCGCGGCCGCCGGCCGTCGTTCTCATAGAACGCCTCGGTCATCTGCAACACGCGCTCGATCGCCGCCTCGCCGGCGCCCGCCTCGCGCCGATAGACGCCGGCGATCGATTTGATCTCGGCGACGTGCCGGCCAAAAGTCTTCTCGAGCGCCAGCGACATTTCGCCGACGCTCGCTTTGGCGCGGGCCGCCGCGATTGTCAGGGCAAGGAGATTGCCGCCTTGACGCGCGCCATTGGTCAGCGCCTGCAAAGCTTCCCGGGTTTTCGCTTCGTCGCGCTCGGCGCGCAGCCGTTTGAGCTTCTCGATCTGCTGCGTCCTGACAGACGCGTTGTCGACCTTCAAGACTTCGATCCGCCGTTCGGATGGCGGCCGGAACTTGTTGACGCCGATGACGGATTGGCGTCCCGAATCGATGCGCGCCTGGGCGCGCGCCGCAGCTTCCTCGATGCGCAGCTTGGGCACGCCTTTCTCGATCGCCTTCGCCATGCCGCCGAGCGCCTCGACTTCGTCGATATGGGCCTTGGCCTTGTGGGCGAGCTCCGCCGTCAGGCGCTCGACATAGTACGAGCCGCCCCAGGGATCGATGATGCGCGTCGTGCCGCTCTCCTGCTGCAAGAAGAGCTGAGTGTTGCGGGCGATGCGCGCCGAAAAAGCGGTCGGCAGCGCCAGCGCCTCGTCGAGCGCGTTGGTGTGCAGCGATTGGGTGTGGCCCTGCGTCGCCGCCATCGCTTCAATTTCGGTGCGAACGATATTGTTGAACGGGTCCTGCGCGGTGAGCGACCAGCCCGAGGTCTGGCAATGGGCGCGCAAGGGAAGCGATTTTTCCGATCGCGGATTGAAGCCCTTGACGAGATTGGCCCAGATCAGCCGCGCGGCGCGCAGCTTTGCGATCTCCATGAAGAAGTTCATGCCGATCGCCCAGAAGAAGGAGAGGCGCGGCGCGAATTGATCGATGGTCAGTCCGGCCGCAATCCCGGCGCGAATATATTCGAGCCCATCGGCGAGCGTGTAGCCGAGCTCCAGATCCTGCGTCGCGCCGGCCTCCTGCATGTGATAGCCGGAGATCGAGATGGAATTGAATTTCGGCATATGCGCGGAAGTGAAGGCGAATATGTCGGAGATGATGCGCATCGAGGCGGCCGGAGGATAGATATACGTATTGCGCACCATGAATTCTTTGAGGATGTCGTTCTGGATCGTCCCCGACAGCGCAGCCATCGGCGCGCCCTGCTCCTCGGCGGCGACAATAAAAAGGGCGAGCACCGGCAGTACGGCCCCGTTCATCGTCATCGACACGCTCATTTGCGACAGCGGAATGCCGGAAAAGAGCGTGCGCATGTCGTAGATCGAATCGATGGCGACGCCCGCCATGCCGACGTCGCCGGCGACCCGCGGATGATCCGAGTCATAGCCGCGATGGGTGGCGAGATCGAAGGCGACCGAGAGGCCCTTCTGCCCGGCCGCCAGATTGGCGCGGTAGAAAGCGTTGGAATCCTCGGCCGTGGAGAAGCCCGCATATTGCCGGATCGTCCAGGGCTGGTTGACATACATGGTCGGATAGGGCCCGCGTAAGTAAGGCGGCGCGCCCGGCCAGGTGTCGAGGAAGTCGAGCCCTTCGAGGTCCTGCGGCCCATAGAGCGCCTTGACCTCAATGCCCTCCGGCGTCGCCCAACGCGAAGGCGAAGGCGCGGGGCCGCCGCCTTGCGGCGGGGCGAAGGGCAAGGTCGAGAAATCCGGGATGCGGGTCATGACGGCAGTTTACGCCGATTTGTGCGATGCGTCATCGGAACGCCGCGTCCGGTCGGCGCTAACCGGCCCCCTTTCCGAAATCACACGCGACAGGTTGAATCCGCCGCTCTCCTTCCGCCTCTAGGCTGGCGCCGATTTCAATCCTATATGTGCGCCGCCTAGCGCGCGGCCGAGCCGGCTCCTCGCGCGCCAACGCAAGGGGATCGCCTTTGTCCGTCGCTCTTTCGCGCCTGCGCGCGCTCACCGTCGCTGTCGTTATCGGCCTGACGCTGTCCGCCTGCGGCTATAATCGCATTCCAACCCGCGAAGAGGCCGCCAAGGCGCAATGGGCGGAGGTGCAGAATCAATATCAGCGCCGGTCGGACCTCATTCCCAACCTCGTCGCCACCGTCCAAGGCTACGCCAAGCAGGAAAAGGACGTGCTGACTGAGGTCACCGAGGCCCGCGCCAAGGCGACCGCGATCCATGTCGATGCTTCGCAACTGACCGACCCGGAAAAGGTCAAGCAACTGCAAGACGCGCAAAATGCGCTTTCCGGGGCGCTCGGTCGGTTGCTGGCGGTCAGCGAGAATTATCCCGACCTGAAATCCAACCAGAACTTCCTCGCCCTGCAGGCGCAGCTCGAAGGCACCGAGAACCGCATCGCCGTCGCCCGCAAGGACTATATCGAGGCGGTCCGCGCCTATAATCTCGAATTGCGCACTTTCCCCGGCGTCCTCTGGGCCTCGACTTTCTTCCGCTCCAATCAGCCAATGGCCGAATTCAGCGCGAGCGCCGATGCGCAGACGACGCCGAAGGTGAAATTCTAAGTCGCCGCCCCCTTGCCTTTCCTTCGGCCCATCGCGGCGCTCATTCTGGCGGTCCTGGTCGGCGCGGCGCTCGCCCAGTCGGCGGCGGCCGACCCCAATTTTCCGACTCTAAGCGGGCGCGTCGTCGATCAGGCCAACGTGCTTTCCCCCGACACCCGCTCGGCGCTCACCGCCAAATTGAAGGATCTCGAAGAAAAATCCGGCATTCAACTTGTCGTGGCCACTGTCTCCACGCTCGACGGGCTCGAGGTCGAGCCGTACGCCAATCAGCTTTTTCGCGCCTGGAAGCTTGGCGAAGCGCAAAAGAACAACGGCGTGCTTTTCCTGATCGCGCCGAAAGAACATAAAATCCGTATCGAGGTCGGCTATGGGCTGGAGGGGACGCTCACCGACGCGACATCCAAGATCATCATCGTCAACGCCGTCGCGCCGCGCTTCAAGGCCGGCGATTTCAACACCGGCGTGTCGCGCGGCGTCGACGATATCATCACCACCCTGACCACTGATTCGTCGGACTGGCAAAAGCGGCCAGTCGTGCGGACCGAGGACGTCGCCCCGGCCCTGTTCGGCATCGGCGTGCCGCTCCTGGTCCTGGTTATTTTCATTTTTGTCTTCGTCCAGATTGCGCGCCAGCAGGGCGGGATCGGCCGAGCCTTGCTCTATATCTGGCTGACCAGCGGCAATTCGCGCGGCGGCGGCTTTTCCGGCGGCGGCGGATTCTCCGGCGGCGGCGACAGCTTTTCCGGCGGCGGCGGATCTTCTGGAGGCGGCGGCGCCTCGGGGAGCTGGTGATGACGATCAGCCACGACGACGCCGCGCGTATCGAGGCGGCCATTCGAGCAGCGCAATCGCGATCAAGCGGGCAGATCGTCTTCGTGTTGGCGCAGGCGTCGTCGCGCTACGAGGCGCTGCCGTTCATCTGGGGCGCGTTGATCGCTTTGCTCGCGCCCTGGCCGCTGTTGGCGTTCACCGAAATATCAGCCGAGCGCATTTACCTGATCCAACTGACCGTCTTTGTCGTCGGCATTTTGACCCTGACGCTGCCGGCCCTTCGTATGCTGGTGACGCCGGCGCGCGTCAGGCGCGCCAACGCGCATCGCGCCGCGCTCGAGCAATTCGCCCTGCGCGGCCTGACGCATGGCCCAGAGCGCAACGGCGTGCTCCTTTACGTTTCGCTCGCCGAACGTTTTGCGCGCGTCATCGCCGACGAAGGCGCCGCCAAAGCCATCCCGCAGAAAGAATGGCAGACGCTTATCGATCAACTGCTGAACGAAATGAAGCGTGGAGCGATCCCCGACGCCCTGATCGGCGCGGCGACGCGTTGCGGCGATCTATTGGCCCAGCATTTTCCGCAGCGCGACGGCGCCGCCCGGCCCAATTTTCATCGCTTTCACATCGTCTAAGCCTGAAGGCCGGCTCACGGCCCTTTCGCCGCGGCCAGTATGGCCGAGGGGGCCGCGCGCCCGCCCTGCTGAACGATCACCGCATAAGAATCAGCGCCGTTGACGCGCGCCTGATCGAGGCTCGCCTTCATTACGGTCGGAGCGCCGCTCCATTCGCCGACCTTGGTGATGCCCCGCACCACATTCGAATAGGTCAGAGTGGCGCCGGCGTTCTCGCCGCGCTGGATCGCAACGGTACGTTTGCTGGCCAGAGCAATGAGGTAGACGCTGGCGTTATTGGGCGCTCCCGCCGGCGCCGCGCCGACGGAAATGTCGATCGCGCCAGCCTGTTCGGAAATCGACAACGGCACCGAAAGCACGCCGGGCCGCTTCGCGGTCGACGCTTCGGCCGCTTCGATCTGCTGGCGATCGCTGCCGACAGCGTCGGCCAGCCCGTTGATGATCGCCTGGGGGGTGTAGACTTCGCCGCGCCCGCTCGCCTTGGCGTAGGCTTGCTGGCGTGCGGTGTAGACCGGTTCGGCGAGCGTATCCTTCCAACCGATATAGTCCCAGTAGTCGACGGGGAGCGAAATCGCGAGCGTGTTGGGATTGCGCGCCAATTCTCCGAGGATCCGGTCCGCCGGCGGGCAGGAGGAGCATCCCTGGCTGGTAAAGAGTTCGACCACAGCCTTC
>DASZFX010000443.1:0-10833 GCA_035939375.1 Roseiarcus sp. | reverse complement strand
CCCGTGACGAGGAAACCGATCGAGCCTTTACGCAGGCCCGCGTCGGAGCGCGAAACGAAGCGCAGCGCGGCGGCGACTGCGGCGGCGACGCCGCCCTTCATGTCGCAGGCGCCGCGACCCCAGATCATGCCGTCGGCGATTTCGCCCGAGAAAGGATCGAAACGCCATTTTGAGACGTCGCCCGGCGGCACAACGTCGGTATGGCCGGCGAAGACGATATGGGGCGCGCTGTCGCCGAGGCGGGCGTAGAGATTGTCGACTTTCGCAGTCCCGGGCGTCGTAAAGGAGACGATCTCGGTCGCAAAGCCGGCCCCGGCCAGAACGCCGCCGAGATAGGACAGCGCGCCGGCCTCCGCCGGCGTCACCGAAGGACAGGCGATGAGCGCGCGGGCGATGTCGACGGCGCTCAGGCTCTGGTGCGGCATGACGTTTCGCTTCGTTGAAGAATGACGCTCGGCGCGTCCGTCGACCCCTTTGCCACAGCGCCGCGCCGACGCCAACCGATCGCTCGTGAGTCCGGCAGCGCTTCAACGCGGCCGCATGGCGCGAACCCGCGCGGCCCAATCCAGCGCGACGTCATAGATGGGCGGCTCGACATTCGACAGCAGCGTCCACAAGCCGGCGATCTGGCTTCGCTTCAGCGCTTTGATGAGGACGCGTCCATCGGAAAGGCCGCAGACGCATACGGCGCCGATGAGATCGTCGCTGGGCGGGTCGCGCACGTCGTCGTAGAAGACCAGCCAATTGTCGAAGAGCGCGCCGAGCGAATGGCCGCGCACTTGTACCGCGACGGTGTCGGCGTTCGCAGCGTCCGGCCCGGCGATCTCGTCGAAAGGGCCCTGCCCGTCGGCGTAGAAATGCGCCTCGGCGCCGGCGCCAACGAAACCGACGAGCGGCGCGCGGGCGCCCGACGCTAAGGGCGGCGTGCGTCCGCCGCCGAGAAAGCGCGGCGGCTCGACGCCGAGATAATCGGCGGCGATGGCGATTTCCTCCGCACGCAAACGGCGCGATCCATTGAGGAGATCGGTGACCGCTGACGGCGAACGGCCGAGCGCCTTGGCGAGGCCGCTGCGCGTCTTGCCCGTTTCGATGAGCGCCTTTCGGATCCAATCGACGGTCATGGCGAGAGTATTCTGTTTTTCAGAACGATTAGCAATTACGAACTTCCGAAAAATAGCTTGACAGAACATTCCCTTTTTCAGAATATGAATTCAGCGTCGAGCAATCGCGCTGATTTCAAAAATTAATTTTCAACGGAGCCTGGCGATGGGCAAGCCCCGCGCGCGCCGACGCGCGCCCAAAATCGAAACTCGACGCATGCGGGCGATCATCGCCTGCGCCGCCCATCTGAGGGATTTGAGACGCGCTCATCGTCGGCCGCCGCCGGACGTCGAAATTGCGTCCGGCGCTGCGCCCCTGCGCCTCGCGCCGACGCCGCCCCACTCCTATTGCACTTCGCCGGCCCAACTCTGCGCGGATCTCACCAAGTGAGTGCGCCGCATTCGCCCTCGCGCCGCCGCCCGACCAGCTCACGCAAGCGGGAGGCTGCGGGCGCGCCCGAACGGCTCGAAGCGACGCCGGAGCGTCTCGCCCGCGCCCGCGAAGCCGGCCAGGAAGTCGCGGAAGGGCGCGACCGTCGCGTCAGGATCGACGATCCATTCGACGCCATGCGCGCTCATCGCGCGCTCGCGCCGCACGATCCCTGTCTCAATGATTTGCGCTGGCTGATCGGTGAGGCTTTGCGCCGGCTGCATCATCGCGCCGCGCTCGATTCTTTGCGCGCCGTGGCCCTGGACCGCGTCGGCGCCGGCGCGCCCGGCCCGCGCTCCGGCCTGCCGCTTTCGGAAATCGCTCTGAATGCGCGCGACAAATTACACGCCGCAGAGAGGCTCGCCGGCGCGGCGGCTTGGCCGATCCTGCGTCGCATCGTCATCGAAGGCGCGTCCATCCGCCATTGCCGCGTCCTGATCGCGGAGGTCTCGACGCCGTGGCGCGCCGACGCAATTCTGGCCGACCGGCTGCGCTGCGGCCTCGACGCGCTCGGCGTCCATCTTGGCGTATCGGCTGGGCGATAGCGTCGCGCTTGTGCGGCGAGACGGCCGATTCGCTCATCCGCGTGCTCGTCGGCGGGTTCGATAGGACCGGCGCCCAACACTGTGAGCGGATGGTTCATCGGTCGTTCAGTTTGGTAATGGTCTTCTTTTCCCTGCGGTTAGGAACGACGGAGGATTTCCTGAAATGAAGCTCTCGCTTTCGACCAAGGCGCTTGGCGCGCTCGCCGGCGCAGCGTTTCTCACAGCGTCGATGAGCGCGCCAGCTTCGGCCTTCACCCTCTCCTCGCCTTCGATCAGCGAACCCTTCTCGGCCGGGCAGGTCGATAAGGTATGGTGGCATCACGGCTATTGGCATCCCGGTTGGGGCCACGGCTGGCATCATCGCGATTGCTGGTGGACTTATTGGGGCTGGCGCTGCGGCTGGTGATCGAATCCAATCAACGAATATCGATCGCCGCGGGGCGGCGACGGCCCTGCGGATTTGCGTTGATCCGCAAGGACAATGCACCTTTCCGCGGCGGGCGCAAACGCGCGGTTCAGCCGCCGTTCATGTTGGCAGTGCTCTCCTTCCGCCGTCGGTTGGAATGAATGGAGGGCTTCCAATGAAAACTGGTCTTTTCGCAAGCCTGACTCTAAGCGCGCTCCTCGGCGCGGCGCTGATCGCTTTGTCAGCGACCTCGTCCTCGGCATTCTCGTTGTCATCCACGTCGGTCAAGGCGTGCTCCCCGACGGGGATCGAGAAAGCATATTGCCATTGCTGGTACGACTACTATCATCACCGGCACTGCCACTGCTACGGCTACTGACCTCTTGAAGCAGCATTGAGGTCGCCCGTCTCCTTTCCGGGTTGGGTGGGAACGCAGTTGATCCGCGGACGGTACGTTCCGCGGATTTTTCTTGGTCGGTCAGCCCTGCATCTTGGCGATGAGCGCGTCAGACACTTCAAAATTGGCGTAGACGTTCTGGACGTCGTCGTTTTCCTCAAGGGCGTCGACGAGTTTGAGAATTTTCTCGCCCGCCTCGTCGTCGACGGCGATCGAATTCTGCGGCCGCCAGACGATGGCCGCCTTCCGCGGCTCGCCGAATTTCGCCTCGAGCGCCTTCTGCGCCTCGCGCAAGGATTCCATCGACGTCACGATCTCATGCGTCTCGGCGGAGGAGACGACATCGTCGGCGCCCGCCTCGATCGCCGCTTCGAGCATCGCATCGTCGGACACGACCCTTTTGTCGTAGATGATGAGCCCGACCCGATCGAACAGGAAGGCGACGGCGCCGGTCTCGGCGAGCGAGCCGCCGACCTTGGCGAAATTCGAGCGCACCTCGCCGGCCGTACGGTTGCGATTGTCGGTCAAGGCTTCGACAATCACGGCGACGCCGCCGGGCGCATAGCCTTCGTAGCGCACCTCGTCATAGTTTTCGGCCTCGCCGCCCGCGGCCTTCTTGATCGCCCGCTCGATATTGTCCTTTGGCATATTCTCCGCCCGCGCGGCGATGACGGCGGCGCGAAGACGGGCGTTCATCGCCGGATCGGGCAGGCCGAGCTTGGCCGCGACCGTTATTTCGCGGGCGAGTTTCGAGAAGAGCTTGGAGCGGATCGCGTCCTGCTTGCCCTTCTTGTGCATGATGTTCTTGAACTGGCTGTGACCTGCCATTTTTGTCTCGATTGGTTTCGCGCGCGATGAGCGCGCCGTTGTCGAAAAATCGGCGAACCGTATAAGCCGCGGCCGCCTCGCCCGGCAAGATGAGCGCCGACCTGCCCGCCTCCGCCGCTCAGGGAGAAGGCGCGGGCGCCCTACCAGAAATCCGGCGCCGCAGGCGCAAGTATCCCGCCGATGCGCACGGCGGCGATTTTCCTTGCGAGCCCGTCTTCGCCGGTTTCCAGGGCGACGCCGCAGAGTGTCGCCGGGCCGACGGCGGGCTCGAAACGAGCGGCGGGAATGCGCCGGGTGAAGCGCCTCAGCGGCTCTTCTTTGTCCATGCCGATCACCGAATCATAGTCGCCGCTCATTCCGGCGTCGCTGATGAAGCCCGTGCCGCCGGGCAGAATGCGATGGTCGGCGCTCGGCGTATGCGTGTGCGTGCCGACGACAAGGCTGGCGCGGCCGTCGACATGAAGGCCGAAGGCCTGCTTTTCGCTCGTCGCTTCGGCGTGGAAATCGATCACCGTGGCGTCGGCGCCGGCCACAAGCGGACAGGCCGCCAGCTCCTGGTCGATTCGCATGAACGGATCGTCGAGCGCATCCATGAAGATACGGCCCAACATATTGACGACGAGCACTTTGCGACCGTCCTTGGCCTCGATGAGATTGGCCCCTCGGCCCGGCGTGCCGGCTGGATAATTGGCCGGCCGCATCAGCCGAGGCTGACGCTCGATATAGATGAGCGCCTCGCGCTGATCGAAAGAATGGTTGCCGAGCGTTACAGCATCCGCGCCCGAATCGATCAACTCCTGGCAAATCGCTTCGGTGATGCCGAAGCCGCCGGCGGCGTTCTCGCCGTTGACGACGACGAAATCAAGCTTCCATTTGTCGCGCAGGATCGGCAGTTGCGCGTTGACGATCGTCCTGCCGCTGCGTCCGACGACATCGCCGATGAACAGGAGACGCATCTGGCTAAACGTTCCCGCAATCGATCAATTCGGTCTCCGTCAGCACATAGTCGAGCCGCTGGTCATGAGCTTCGTCAGGCAGGCTCTCGCATTCGGCGACGCCGTAGGCGACGCCGACGGCGATGGCGCGGCCCTTGGCGCGCAACGCCGCTAGCGTGCGATCGTAATGGCCGGCGCCAAATCCGATGCGATGGCCGCGCCTGTCGAAACAGGCGAGCGGGACAAACAGAAGATCGGGATCATGGGCCGGCGCGCTTGGCAGGGGTTCGAGGATTTTCATCGCGCCGGCGCGAGTCGCATCGCCCGGCCGCCAAGCGCGGAAGACCAGCGGCGCGCCGCGCGCCAGGGTGACCGGCAGCAGCGTCAGGAACCCGGCCTCGGCGAGCGCGGCCAGAAGCGGCGTCGTGTCCGGCTCATCGTGCATGGAATGAAAAGCGGAAACCGCGCGAGCGGCGAAGCGTTTGGCGAGCCGCAAACCCTCACTGGCGAGACGGGCGGAGAATTTCGCCCGCGCCGTATCGCCAAGCGCGCGCCGCTTGGCGAGCGCGGCCTGCCGCAAGTCCGCCTTGACGGCGGCAAAGGCCGTCGTCACTGGCTCTTCGCTCCTCCAAAAGGAATTTGCGCGGGGCCACGATGGCCGTGGGACGGCGATCCCGGGTACCTACAGAGTAGGTGGGCGCCATGTGACCAAGCCCACGGGCAAGGCCAGGGACAGCTCCCTTCAGGATCGTAAGGCCCCGGGGATATGTGTCCTCACGCACCCCGCAGCTCCGCACGCCCAATGTAGGGCGGCGAGGGCGAAAAGGCCAGCGGGGGAAAGACGGCGGCGAAAGCCCAAGGGGCGCCGGGCGCCGCCCCGTCGCGGTCCCGGGCCTATTTGCCGCCCGCCCTTTCACAAGGGCGTCGTCTTTCTCGTGAATCAGCTATGCTGACCGCGTAACGCCCTGGGGGGCTTGAATGAACGTCCTGGCTCTCGCCTTCTCGCATCGCTTTATCACTCTAACTTTAAGCCTTCTGGCGGCCCTGGCGCTGGCCATTCTCATCGCGGCGGTCCCGCATTCGCGCTGGGAGGTTCCACTCGCGATCGCCCTGGCGGTTTTTGCGGCGCTTTCCGCGCTGGGCCTGCGCGACCTTTTCCAGACCCGTCATTCGGTGCTGCGCAATTATCCGATCGCCGCCCATATTCGTTTTCTGCTCGAAGACATCCGCCCGGAGCTGCGTCAATATTTCTTCGAGAGCGAGAAGGACGGCCTGCCCTTCAGCCGCGACGAGCGCGCGATCGTCTATCAGCGGGCGAAGCTTCAGCTCGACAAGCGCCCCTTCGGCTCGCAATTCGATGTCTATGCGCAGGGCTATGAATGGCTGCGCCATTCGCTCGCGCCCAAGCCCTTGGACAATACCCATTTCCGGGTGCTGGTCGGCGGGCCGGATTGCGCCAAGCCTTATTCGATTTCGGTCTTCAACATTTCGGCGATGAGCTTTGGCGCCCTCTCGGCCAATGCGGTGCGCGCGCTCAACAAGGGCGCAAAACAAGGCGGCTTCGCGCATGACACCGGCGAAGGCGGCGTTTCGCCGTACCATCGCGAGAACGGCGGCGACATCATCTGGGAGATCGGCTCGGGCTATTTCGGCTGCCGCAACCTCGACGGGACGTTCGACGGCGAGAAATTCGCCGCTGTCGCCGCCGAGCCGCAGATCAAGATGATCGAGATCAAGCTGAGCCAGGCGGCGAAGCCCGGTCACGGCGGCGTGCTGCCGGGCGCGAAAGTCTCGGCCGAGATTGCGGCGATCCGCGGCGTCGAGCAAGGCAAGGACTGCCTCTCGCCGGCTCGCCATTCGGCCTTTTCGACGCCGCTCGAATTGATGGACTTCATCGCCAGATTGCGCATGCTGTCCGGCGGCAAGCCGGTCGGATTCAAGCTCTGCCTCGGCCATCCCTGGGAATTCCTGGCGATCTGCAAGGCGATGGTCGAGAGCGGCGCGTACCCCGACTTTATCGTCGTCGACGGCAAGGAAGGCGGCACCGGCGCCGCGCCGATCGAATTCATGGACCGGCTCGGCATGCCGATGCGCGACGGCCTTGTCTTCGTCAACAATGCGCTTCAAGGCGTCGGCGCGAGAAAGCGCATCCGGATCGGCGTCTCTGGCAAGATTACCAACGCTTTCGACATGGCCCGCGCCATGGCGCTCGGCGCTGACTGGTGCAATTCGGCGCGCGGCTTCATGTTCGCGCTCGGCTGCATCCAATCGCTGAGTTGCCATACCGACCGCTGCCCAACGGGCGTCACCTCGCAGGACCCAAGCCGCTCTCGCGCGCTTTATGTGCCCGACAAGGCCGAACGGGTCTATAATTTCCATCGCTCGACCCTGCACGCCCTCGCCGAACTCACCGCCGCCGCCGGCCTCGACCACCCGAACGATTTCCACCCGGCGCACTTCTGCCGGCGCGTCTCCACCCATGAAGTGATGACTTTCGCGGAACTCTATCCGGGCCTGGCGGAAGGCGAATTGCTGGCCGGCGCGCGCGACCAGAAATTGCGCGAAGCCTGGGCCATGGCTCGAGCGGATTCGTTTGCGGCGGCGATGTAAGGCGCCGGTCGCTGCGATGCCGTCGAAGAGCGCAGCGCGCGTCCTCACGGCGGCGGGCCGAAGCTCAGGATTTCGCCCGTGTAAGTCTCGTCCACCTCGGAGAAGGGCTTGAGGTCCGGCGTGAAAAGCAGCGCGCGATGCTCGAAAATTCTGTCGGGGATCGCCAATGTCTCGCCGGGATGATCGGGCCGGGGCGCGCGCATCTCCCAGCCTGTTCCCAGCGGTCTCCACAAAGTCTCGGCGGCGAAGGTGCGGCGGAAGGGTTTGAGGTCCGCTACGGCTCGCCCGAACGGCGTGTCCGTCGTCTCCAGGCTCTGGTTCATTGCCGCCGTGAGGCGCGAAGGGACGTACCAATTGTCGGCGACCGAGAGCACATGGTCGCCGCAACTCAGCTCGACTTGACGGAATTTGACCGGCTCGTCGGCGCCGACTTCGAGCCGGGCGCGCTGCTCCGCCGTCGCCGGCTTGTCGACGCCACGGATGAGACGGGCGCGAATTTTCGGCTCGCTCGCCAATCCGTGGTCGGCGCACCAGGCGTCGAGGGTAAAGGTCGCGCTGCGCGCGGCAAGAAGCGTCGCATTGAGCGTCTCGATAAGCGCGGTCGCTTCGAGACGGGCGAGGAACGTGTCCGGCCACTGGCGCGGGACCTGCGCGGAGAGCGGCGACGGCAGGAGCGCCGCGACAAGCGCGAGAGCCGCAGGGCTAAGGCGATGCATGCAAGGATTCCTCCGAAGGTAGGGCGAGTTTGGCGCGAAGGACAACGCGCCCAGGCCGCGGCGTAGGAAACGATGTCGGATGGCGGAGGACAGCGGCGAGAAGGATTTGAGATCAAAGACGCGCCGTCTGTGGGACAATGATCGCGGGAGGGCGCTGGGCCAACGCAAGATACGAAGCCGGGGGCGCTGGGCCTTGCTTCAGTGCGGATTTTCAATGAAGGCATATTCCCTCATAGTTTGCATGGCGAAGCGAAGCGCGAGAGAAATTCGATGTCAAGGAGGACCGCATAGCAGCCGCCGCCGAAGGCGGTGCGCGCTCCGCGCGCATCCTTGACAGCGAATTTCTCTCGCGCAAAATGGTCGCCAGGCAATCAATGGGCGCTGCGACCAGCGCCAACGTCTTGGGCGGGTCTATTCTGAGACGGGAAGGTACTGATTGAGCGACATCGTCCGCCAAGTCGTGGCTCATTACTCCTCGTCTCGCGCATCATCCGGCGCCTCATCGGATTTCGCCCGCGCTTTGTGCGCCCCCGCTCATCCCTCTCTTTCGATGAGCGTCTTCAGCGCAACCGCGTTATTGTGCTCTTCATCGCGCGCCGCATAGAGCAGCGTGACCGGCTCGCTTCTGGCGCGTTCGCGCAAGCTTTCGGCGGCGGCGCACGCCGGCTCTTTTCTCAACTCGCGGTCATAGGCGGCGACGAATTCGCGCCATTTCGTCGTCTCGCCATGGAAGCGGCGGCGCAGATCGTCGCTCGGCGCGACGTCTTTCAGCCAAAGATCGATGCGCGCCTTGTTCTTGGCGACCCCGCGCGGCCATAGCCGATCGACCAACACGCGAAACCCGTCGCCGTCCTCAGCCGGCGCATAGACGCGCTTCAACCTAAGGGGATGGAAGGACGCCTTGCCCGCCATGGATCCGTCTCCGCCTTCACGGCCGCGCGCCGAACGCCAGCACCGTCGAAACGCCAGGGGCGAGCACGCGGCCTTGGTCCGTCAACCAGGGGCGCTTCGGCGGATAGAATTTGCCGGCAGGCGCCCGATCGCGTGTCCCTCGGCGCGCACGCGCGCCCCGCGTCCTTTGCGATCGACCGGGTGAAATTGCCATTGGTCTCGACCGTCGCACAGCCGACGCCGGCCGGCGGCACTGAATGGCAGGCGCAGCCCGCGACGCTGTCGATCAGTGTCAGCGCCCGGCGCCTCAGCGTTCAGCGGAGACGATTTCGTCAACCCCATAGCCCGAGCCGGCATGGGCGGAGACAAAGACGCCATAGGCCGCCAATGACGCAAAAATGAGCAACGCGATGGCGCGCAAGGAGTTCCTGAACATAGCCGCCTCGTCAGTTCAGCCCCGGCGCCCTCGACCGGGATTGTCGACTGATTACGGTCTGGCGGCGCCAAAGTTCCCTCGAAGGCCTTTATTCTTTCGCGAGCCCTCGGCCCTGCCCGGCTTCGATGCTATCCTCGCCTCCGGCCGAGCCGACATCGCGGCCGATGGGGTGGCGGCGCACCACAAAAGAGGAACGAAATGCCCGAGAGTCGCTATTACGGCGTCCGCGTCGAGGGCGCGAAATATGGAATCGGGTTTGGCTCCGCCCTCGCCATCGCCATTTCCTATTCGAACAACCATTCGATCCTTTGGGCGATCATCGATGGCGTTCTGGGATGGCTCTATGTGATTTTTTTTGCGCTGTTCCGATCCGTATGAACCGCCGGCGCCGCAGTTTCGAGGAGCGAGGCGACAAATTGGCGTCGCGATCCGAGCGGCGCTATAGTGCCGGCATTCAAACGAGCCGACGAGCCTTGTGCGAGCCGCCGGCCGCAGAATGTAGGCGTCCGAGGCCGACCCGCGCCGAGTTGCGCCGCCGCTTCGTGACGACGGCGAGGCGGCGATGGCGCATCACAGGCAACCCTATCCGGGCTTTTTCGATGACGAAGCGACGCGCGTGATGAGCGCCGCTTTCGGGCGGGCTTGGCGGATTCTCGAGGCCGGTCAGGCGGGCGGGTGCGACGAGCGGTCTTCGGCCATCATGCGACGGGGCGTCGCCGCCGCTGTCCTCGAACTCGCCGCCTTCGAGCTCGATTGCGAATTGATGGCGCAAGGCGCGATCGACAGGGTCAGAGCCGCCAGCCGTTTTCGCTAGGCCTGATCTCGCGGAAGGGTCTTGCTGGTTTTCGAGGATGGGCGCCGCTCGGCGCAATGAGGACGCGGCGTGTTTTCGCCGGCTCATGTTCCCCAGTCCGTCACCATAAGCCCCGGTACGCGCTCGAATTCACGACGATTCATCGTCACAAGCGCTGCGTCGCGGCGGCGGACCTGAGCGGCGATCAGCGTATCATAGTAACCGATCGGCGTTCCTCGTCGCTCCAGGTGGGCGCGAATGGCGCCCGCCTCCCTGGCGTCTTCAGCGTCGAATGGAAGGATATCGAACCCTCCTTCAAGGAAGGCGGCAAGAATCGCCGCCGAGCGCTCTGGTCGATTGCTCTTGGCGACGCCATATTCAAGCTCGAACAGAACAATTGACGGTATCGACATGCGCGTTCCAGCGGCCAATTCGGCCTCCAGCCTTTCTTCGACTTCGGGCCGGCGCTTATTCAGTGCGAAGATGACGATATTTGCGTCGAGGCAGAACATCAGGCCGTGTCAATCGAACGCAATCGATCGGTCCGGCTGGACCGGCGCATCGTCGGGAAGCCCCTCGGGCAAAAAGTCGGCAGCGCCGAGCGCATCGAGCCGCGCTCGCCAAGCCTTCACATCGAAGGGCGGCTTCCCCATGGGCTCGAGAATGACCTTGTCCCCCACCTTGCTGACCCGCGCCTCCCTGCCCGGCAGGCGGAACGCCTTTGGCAGCCGCACCGCTTGGCTGCG
>DASZFX010000442.1:0-8242 GCA_035939375.1 Roseiarcus sp. | reverse complement strand
ATCGGCGTCAGCGCCGCGCTTTTTCTCGCCAAGAAAGGCGTCTCCGTCGCGCTTTGCGAAAAGGGTCGCATCGCCGGCGAACAGTCGAGCCGGAATTGGGGTTGGTGCCGGACCATGGGCCGCGACGCCGCCGAAATACCGCTCGCCATCGAGAGCCTGCGTCTTTGGGAGCGCATGAACCGGGAAGTCGGCGCCGAGACGGGCTTTCGCAAGGCGGGGATTATCTACCTCTGTGAAAGCCAGAGCGACATCGAAAGACACGAGGCCTGGCTCGCCCATGCGCGGCAATATCAGGTGAGCTCGCGGCTTCTCTCTCCGGAAGAAGTCGACGAGCTCCTTCCCGGTTCGACGCGCCGCTGGCCCGGCGCGCTCTTCACGCCGACCGACGGGCGCGCTGAGCCGCAATTGGCCGCCCCAGCGATCGCGGAGGCGGCGCGGCGGGCTGGAGCGACGATCATCACGTCCTGCGCGGTTCGCGGCCTCGAAACCGCCGCCGGGCGGGTGAGCGCGGCGGTGACCGAGAAAGGCCGCATCTCCTGCAACGCCGTCATTCTCGCCGGCGGCGCGTGGTCGCGCCTTTTCTGCGGCGCGATGGGGATTAATTTTCCGCAGCTCAAAATCCTCGGCTCGGTCATGCGCACAGCGCCGCTCGACGGCGCGCCGGAATATTCGGTCGGCGCTTCGAACTTCGGCTTTCGCAAGCGACTCGACGGCGGCTATACGGTCGCCCAGCGCAACGCAAGCGTCGCGTCAATCACGCCGGACAGTTTCCGGCTCTTCTTGGATTTCTTTCCTGCGCTCGTCAAACAATGGAGCGAGCTTCGCCTGCGCGTCGACCGCCGCTTCATCGAAGAATGGAACATGCCACGGCGATGGGCGCTCGACGCGCCATCGCCTTTCGAAGCGGTTCGCGTTCTCGATCCTGAACCGGTCGACCAGATCTTGACGGAAGGCCAGTCGTACCTTGTGAAGGCGTTTCCCGCCTTCAAGAACATGACGATCGTCCAGCGCTGGGCCGGGCTGATCGATGCGACGCCCGACGCGGTGCCGGTGATCGCGCCTGTTCAGGCTTTACCCGGCTTCTATCTGGCGAGCGGATTTTCCGGCCACGGCTTCGGCATCGGGCCGGCGGCCGGCCGTCTCATCGCCGATCTTGTCGCCGGCGACAATCCGCTCGTCGATCCGACGCCTTTTCGCTTCGAACGCCTGGCCAGAGGAGCGAAGGCAAGCGCTTAGCATCGCGCCGTACAGCGCGTCACCCAAGCGCGCTGCGGCGCACATGGGGCTCCGCACGCGGCCCAACCTTCGTCGCGACCGTGTAGAGCGACGTCGAGGCCGTCAGGAATAAAGTGCGGAAATCCGAGCCGCCCCAGGCGAGATTGGCGACGACTTCGGGGACCGGAACTTTCCCCAAGAGATCGCCGCCCGGCCCATAAACCCAAACGCCTCCGGGTCCCGTCACCCAGAGATTGCCCTTGGCGTCGCATTTCATCCCGTCTGGCGCGCCCCGCTCCTCCTCCGAGCGAAGCCCGCTCGCAAAAACGCGCTCCCGCGACAGCGATCCGTCGGGGTGAACGTCGAAGGCGCGAACCAGAGCCTTCGCCGTATCGTTGACAAAGAGCGTGCCTTCGTCGGGTGAGAAGCAGAGGCCGTTCGGTTGCTCGAACAAATCGCGTGCAACGACAAGCTCCATGGCGCCGACGGGCGACACGCGATAGACGCCTTGAAAGCCGAGCTGACGCGGCCGCTCCAAGCCAAAGACCGGCATCCGCCCGTACCAGGGATCGGAGAAATAAATCGACCCGTCGCTGCGGACGCAAACGTCGTTCGGGCTGTTGAGCTCGCGCCCCTCGAAATGCGAGGCGACAATCTCACGCCGGCCGTCGCGATATTCTCTCGCCAGGGTCGAGGTCGCATGCTCGCAGACCAGGAGATTGAGATCGGCGTCGTAAGTCATCCCATTACATTTATTCGCCGGGCGGGCGACCTCGACGACGCCGGCCGCAGCGTCCCATCTGCGCCGCACGTCGCCCGGCATGTCGGAGAACAGGAGATGTTTTTCTCGAGGATGCCAAACCGGCCCTTCCGTGAACAGGAAGCCGGTCGCCAATTGGGTCAAAGGCGTTTCGACGTCGATCAACTCCTCGAACTCGGGCTTTAGCGCTATAGGCGTCATGCGGCGGGCTCCTCCCCGGTCAAGCCTATGCGGCAAATGGGCGGCGCGCCACCCGCCGTCCCGCCCTTTGCTTCAGCGCGAGGATGATGCAAGGATTCACACCGTCACGGCCGGAAACCCCTCATGCGCCAAGGCGAACAAGCGTCGGCATCGGATTACGGCGAGATTCGCGACGGCGTCAGGAAGGTTTGCGCCGGCTTTCCCGCCGAATATTGGCGCAAGCTCGACCGCGAATCCGCCTATCCCGGCGAATTCGTCGCGGCCCTGAGCGAGGCCGGATACCTCGCCGCGCTGATCCCTGAAGCCTATGGCGGCTCGGGCCTGCCGTTGGCCGCAGCGGCCGCCATTCTGGAGGAAATGCAACACGCCGGCTGCAACGGCGCCGCATGCCACGCGCAAATATATGTGATGGGCGCGCTGTTGCGGCACGGCGGCGAAGCGCTGAAGCAGAAATATCTCCCCGGCGTCGCCGCGGGCGCGCTGCGCCTCCAGGCCTTCGGCGTCACCGAGCCGGACAGCGGGACCGACACCAGCGCAATCAAGACCATGGCCGTGCGAGACGGCGACCATTATGTCGTCAACGGGCAGAAGATTTGGACGTCGCGCGCCGAACATTCCGACCTGATGCTTCTCCTTGCGCGCACGACGCCGAGGGAAGCGGGAAAGAAACGCAGCGACGGCCTGTCGATCTTCATCCTCGACATGGGGGAAGCCAAGAAGAACGGCCTGACCATCCGTCCCATCCGCACGATGATGAACCACGCGACGGCCGAGGTCTTCTTCGACAACGTCAAAGTACCGGCGGAAAATCTCATCGGCGACGAGGGCCGAGGCTTTCGCTACATCCTCTCCGGCATGAACGCCGAACGCATCCTGATCGGCGCGGAATGCGTCGGCGACGCCAAATGGTTCATCGACAAGGCCTGCGACTACGCCCGCAACCGCATCGTCTTCGACCGGCCCATCGGCCAGAACCAGGGCGTGCAGTTCCCGATCGCCAAAGCCTATGCGCAGATGCGCGCGGCCGAGCTGATGGTTCGCCAGGCTGCGGCTTTGTTCGACGCCGGCGCGGAATGCGGGGCCGAGGCCAATATGGCCAAGATGCTGGCCGCCGAGGCCTCATGGGCCGCGGCTGAAGCCTGCCTACAGACCCATGGCGGCTTCGGCTTCGCCGCGGATTACGACGTAGAGCGAAAATTCCGCGAGACGCGCCTGTACCAGGTCGCGCCGATCTCGACGAATTTGATCCTGAGCTACCTTGCCGAACACGTGCTCGGCATGCCGAGGTCCTATTGATGGGCGGAAAGGCGTCTCTGCCGCTGGACGGCGTCACGGTCGTTGCAATCGAGCAGGCGGTGGCGGCGCCCTTCTGTTCGGCGCGATTGGCGGACGCGGGCGCGCGCGTCATCAAGATCGAACGACCGGAAGGCGATTTCGCGCGTTTCTATGACGATGTCGCGGCGGGCCAGAGCAGCTATTTCGTTTGGCTTAATCGCGGCAAAGAGTCTGTTGCGCTGGACCTTTCCAAGCCCGGGGACCTTGCTGCATTGCGCGACCTCATCGACAAGGCCGACGTGCTCATTCAAAACCTCAAGCGAGGCGCGATGGAGCGACTTGGTCTCGGCGTCGAGAGTCTGCGCCGGCGCCATCCGCGGCTGATCGCCTGTTCGATCAGCGGCTATGGCGAGGAGGGTCCGCTGGCAGACAGAAAGGCTTACGATCTCCTTGTGCAAGCGGAATCCGGCTTAGCCTCGATCACCGGCGGTCCTTCCGAGCCGGCGCGGGTCGGCATTTCCATTGTCGATATCGCGACCGGCGCCACGGCCCATGCCGCGGTGCTCGAGGCTTTGCTGACCTTGGCGCGAACCGGCGCGGGGGCCGATATTCGCATTTCCCTCTTCGACGTCATGGCCGATTGGCTGACCGTTCCGCTCCTGCACCAGGAAGCCGGCAGACCGCCGCAGCGCATGGGCCTCGCCCATCCTTCGGTCGCGCCCTATGGCGTCTTCACGACAAGGGACGGCCGGCAAATCCTCATCTCGATCCAGAACGATCGCGAGTGGCGCAAATTCTGCGCCGAAATTCTCGGTGATCCTTCAGCGGCGGATGACGAGCGTTTCGCGACCAATATTGCGCGCGTTCGCGGCCGCAAAGAAACCGACGCGCTTGTCGCGCGTTCGTTTGGCGGGCGCGACGAAGCCGAGCTCGCCGACGCCTTGGCCGGCGCCGACATCGCTTTCGCCCGGGTGAACGACCTCGCCGCTTTGTCCCGCCATCCGCATTTGCGGCGGATCGCCATCGGCACGCCGGGGGGCGATGTATCGTACCCGGCGCCGGCGCCGATCTTCGTCAACGCGCCGCGCAGCTACGGACCAGCGCCGGCCATTGATGAGCACGGGCCTCTCCCGACCGAAGACGACGATCCGTCTCTCCTCGATCGCGCCGCGTCGCCTTGAGCGCCTTGCCAAGCCATCTTAAAGTATTCGCTGAAGCGCGGCGTTCAACTGCCCGTATGATTGGGGTTCCGCCAGGCTCTCTCGAAAGGCAGCCGCCAGGCGTGCGGCGCGATGAGCTGATGGACCGATTTCGGTCCCCAGGAGCCGGGCGCATAGAGGCGAACCGGCGGCGGCGCCTCCAAGAGCGGCATTGATACTTCCCACAGACGCTCGATGCCTTCGGCGGTGGTGAACAACGTATGATCGCCCCGCATCGCGTCGAGGATCAAGCGTTCGTACGCTTCGAGCACCTCTTCGATAAGCCCGGTCTCGTGCAAGGCGAATTGCATGCTCAGCTTGTCGAGCCGCATCCCCGGGCCGGGCCGCTTGCCATAGAAGGACAGCGAGACCTTCGAGGCGTCCGCCAAATCGAAGGTCAAATGGTCAGGCCCCTGCGCGCCGACGCCTGAGCCGACCGGAAACATGCTTTTCGGCGGCTCGCGAAACGCAATGGAAATGATCCGTTGTCCCTCGGCGAGCTTCTTGCCGGTGCGCAGGAAGAAGGGGACGCCGGCCCAACGCCAATTGTCGATATGGCACTTCAAGGCAATGAAGGTCTCGGTGTCGGATTCGGGATCGACTCCCTCTTCGGACCGATATCCGGCATATTGCCCGCGCACGACATCGTGGGGCTCGATCGCCAACATGCTGCGGAAAACCTTGTTCTTTTCCTCGCTGATCGGTCCCGGCTGCAAGGCCGTCGGCGGCTCCATCGCCATGAAGGCGAGAATCTGAAAGAGATGCGTGACCACCATGTCGCGATAGGCGCCGGTCTGCTCGTAGAAGGCGGCGCGTCGTTCGAGCCCCAGCGTCTCCGGCACGTCGATCTGAACATGATCGATGAAATTGCGGTTCCAGATCGGTTCGAACAGGCCATTGGCGAAGCGGAACGCGAGGATATTCTGCGCCGGCTCCTTGCCCAGGAAATGGTCGATACGGAAAATCTGATCTTCGGAGAAGACGTCGTGCAGCTTGGCGTTTAGGTTGACAGCGCTGTTGAGGTCCACGCCGAAGGGCTTTTCCATGATGATCCGGGATCGCTCGACGAGATCGGCCTCCTTCAACAACCGTACGGCCGGCAGGGCCGCGTCGGGCGGCACGCTCAGATAATGGATGCGCCGGCTCTCCCCGCCCATCGCCTTCTCCGCCCTTTCAACGGCCGCTTTGAGAGGCCCGGCCCCCGCGCCCTGCGGGACATAGTCGAGGGTTTGAGCGAACGCAGCCCAATCAGCCTCGCTAACTTTGCGCGTGAAGAACTGGTCGAGCGCCCCGCGCGCGATCTTGCGGAAGCCCTCGACATCGACATCGTCCAGCGAAAGGCCGACGATCCGGCAATGCGGGATGAAGCCGGAGCTGGCGAGATGGAACAGACCCGGCAGCAGCTTTCGCTGCGACAGGTTTCCGGTCGCCCCGACAAGCACGAGAACTTGCGGATATTTCGGACCAACTCCCGGAGGAATTTTCGCCACGGCGCCTTTTCCCTCAATCTCGCCGGACCCGCCCGCGCGGCCCGAGGCCCGCCCCGTTCGCAACGTCGCGCCGCGATCCTTTGCCCGACCTGACGACTTGCCTGCAGCCGCCCTTGGAAGCCAAAATCGTCGGGTCGCGTTTGGTTAGAGCATAGAGGCGCCTTAAAGCTCAACGGAGAAAAATCGGGCGCCGTGGCCTGAAACGGGCCACAGCAGCCCACGCGGGCGCAATTCGCTCAATTGACCGGCAGGCCGCCAGATGGTTCTTCCATGTCCTTGAAGCCCACATGTCCTTGATGCTCAGTCCCCTTGATGAGGCGCTGATCAGCGGCGACTTCGGTCCGGCGGCCGCGTCGGCCATGACGATATTGGCGGCGTTCTCGGAAGCGATCGGCGCCTCGGCGCTCCTCGACATAAGCCGCGCCCATGTCGACGGCTGTCTCTATCATGGCGAGGCGAGCCTCGATTTCGTCGAGCGGCTCGCGAGGGACGGCGGGCGCGTGCGCGTCGCCACGACTCTCAATGTCGGCTCGATCGATTTGATCCACCCCGAGCTGATGCGTCTCAGCGACGACGACGAGGCGCCGAGACGACGTCTTATGAAGGCGCACGAAGAACTCGGCTGCATTGCCTCTTTTACTTGCGCGCCCTATCAGACGCTCTTTCGCCCCCTCTTCGGCGAGCAGATCGCCTGGGGCGAGTCCAACGCGATCGTCTTCGCCAATTCGGTGATCGGCGCGCGGACAAACCGATACGGCGACTTCATCGATCTCTGTTGCGCGATGACCGGACGCGCGCCGGCCTGGGGCCTGCATCTCAGCGAGAACCGCGGCGGCGAAATTCTGTTTCGTCTCACTGGCTTCGCCCCTTCGCTCGCCGCCACGGACGCGCTTTATGTCGCGATTGGGCTTCTCGTGGCGGAAAGCAGCGACGAGCGCGTCCCCGTCATCGAGGGCCTGCCGCCGCCGCGCGACGAAGACCAGTTGAAGGCGCTCGGCGCCACCGCCGCCTCAGCCGGCGAAGTCGGCCTTTTCCATGCCGTCGGGATCACGCCGGAAGCGCCCACGCTGGCCGACGCCTATGGCGGCGGCCCGGTGGGAAAAGTCGTCGAACTCAGCCCGCAGGACGTAACGCGCGCGCTGCGTCGCCTGTCGAATGCGCCCGACGGATCCTCGCTCGCCGCGGTCTGCCTCGGAACGCCGCATTTCTCTTATCGGGAATGGCGGCGCTTCCTGCCGTTGCTGCGCGATGTTGCGCCGAATTGCGGCGTTCCGATCTATGTCAACACGGATCGCGCCACGCTCGTCACATTGGAGAGGGAGGATCTTTTGCGCGGCGCTGAGGAATACGGCCTGATCGTCGTCGCCGACACATGCACCTATGTGACGGCGATCTTGGGGCGCCTCGAAGGCGTCGTCATGACCAATTCCGGCAAATGGGCGCATTACGCGCCGGGCAATATCGGCGTCCGGGTCGCCTTCGGCGAGCTTGAGGATTGTCTCGCCTCCGCCGCCGCGGGGCGGGTAGTCAGGGCCTCGTCGTGGTGACCATCGGCCGCTTCTATGTCGCGGGCGCGGCGGAAGGGCTCGCGCTGGTCCTCTCCGAATCTTTGAGCTTTTGGGGCGGCGTCGCCTTGGAGAACGGCGACATCATCGACCAATCGCACCCGGATGTCGGCAAGAATGTCAAAGGCCGTGTCCTGATCATGCCCGGGGGACGCGGCTCGTCTTCGTCGTCCGCAGTGCTCGCCGAGGCGATTCGCAGCGGTGTCGCGCCGGCCGCGATCGTCCTTTCGCGTCCCGATGCGATTTTGACCGTCGGCGCGCTTGTCGCGCGCTCGCTCTATGGCCGCGCCTGCCCCGTCGTTGTTTGCGCGATCGAGAAATTCGCGACCGATGATCGCGTACGGATCACGGCTCTGGACGCCAAGACCGCGGAATTGCGCATAGCGCGTCGTTGATTCAGCCTAGCGCATCGGATTCGCAATTTGAATCGCAGAGGCTCTCTGGAAACAAACGCCAACGCCACGGGCCGCCATTATTTGGAACAGTGACCGGAACGCGCCGACCGAAAGGTCTGTCAAGGGCGCGCTTTGCGCGCCG
>DASZFX010000441.1:0-2366 GCA_035939375.1 Roseiarcus sp. | reverse complement strand
GCGATCGGACGGCCCGATAGGCGCGCCAGCGTGACGACGCCAAGGCCGGCGATGCGGGCGCGCTTCGGCACATCGGCGGTCATCGCGACCGAGGTGCCTTGCGCCAAGGCCTGCAACATTTCGCGTAAGGCCGGCGCGCCGCCCTTGCGCCGCGTGCGATCGCCCTGACCGCCGGAGCCGCGGATCGGCGCAACCCCCAATCGGCGCAAGGCCGCCGCATTGGCGCCGCCGTCGCCGTGCCGCGAGATCAGCGCCGCCATGCGCGCGATGGATTTCGGCCAAGCGTAGGAAATCATGAAATGCTGGCCGTGCCACATCGCGACGATGAGCGGCGTTTGCCCGGCGATATAGGCGTCGATGTCGGCCGGCTCGAACGCAAAGCGATTGGTCTGCCGCACGAACCGAATATAGGCCGCCAGCAAGAAGCCGAGCGCCTCCTGCGCCAGCCTCGTCTTACCCAAGCGCTTGAGCATGTCGTTCAGGGTCTCTGGCGGGTCAGGCCTGCGGGATCGAGAAAGCGATGCAGATGGACGATGAAATACCGCGTCTCGGCGCTGTCGACGGTCATCTGGGCCTTGGCGCGCCAGGCCCTCTCCGCGCTGGCGTAGTCCGGAAATATGCCGACGACGTCGATCTTGGCCGGATCCCGGAATTCATAGGTTTCGGGGTTCTTCAATTCGCCGCCGAAGACCAGATGCAGGAGCTGCGGCGATCGCGCCTCGACGCTTCCTTCCTGGCCCCTGTCCTGCCGCGGTTCCGTCATCGCTTGCTCCTCGAAAGATCGGTCGCGCGGCTCAAGCGCCGGACGCAACCTTTGGGTTTCGCCCAGCCTCGACGAGAGCGGCTGCGGCGACGAAAGGGCCGATCAACTTTCGTGGCGCCGCCAGCAGAACCGGATGAAGCGTTTCCTCCCGATTGTATTTTAGCGCCTTGCCGTCGGCGTCGACCAACGCGCCGCCCGCCTCGGCGAGGATGAGATCGGCCGCGGCAATGTCCCAATCATGCGCCTTGTCGGAGGCGAGGGCGACATCGAGCGCGCCGCTCGCGACAAGCGCGATGCGATAGGCGAGCGAAGGAATTTTCGGCTGCAGCGCAAAGGACAATCCCGCGACGCGCTCGATCGCTTCAATCATGGCCCGGGGACCCCCGATTCGCGCGCCGTCGAGCCTGGGGCGCTTGGAGACGGCGACCCCGCGCCCGTTGAGCGCGGCGCCGAGCCGCGCCGCCGCCGCATAGGTCTCGTTGAGCGCCGGCGCATGGACGACGCCGGCCGCAGGCCGGCCCGCAACGACAAGCGCGATTGAGACGGACCAGCGCGGATCGCCGTCGATGAAGGCGCGGGTGCCGTCGATCGGATCGACGATGAGAAGGCGCGAGCGGCTGAGCCTCGAGGCGTCGTCTTCGGTCTCTTCCGACAGCCAGGCAGCGTCCGGGAAGGCGCCGCCCAGCTCGGCTTTCAGGAATGCGTCGACCGCTAGATCGGCTTCGGTGACGGGCGAGCCGCCGACTTTGTAGTCGATGCGCGCCGGCGTTCGTTGGCCGGCGGTGAAATGCGCGAGCGCGATGCGCCCCGCCGCGCGGGCGGCCTCGACGATCCGGTCGCGCGCGGCCGCAGCGTCACGCGAATTGAAACCCTCGGCGGCCAATGCTTCTCCTGTTGCTCTCGTTGCTGCTCTAGCCGCGCCCCTTGCCATGCGCAACCTTGCGCAGCGCCTAAAGACGAGGCGGAAGAGGGGGCGAAGCGGAATATCCCCTATCGCCGAGCCAAAGCGGCCAGAGTCTCGGCGCGCCTCGGCATCGGCGCGATCGCGCCGTAACCCAGCGTTGACAGCGCAGCGGCGACGGTTGCAAAGCGCGCCGCTGCGAAAGGATCGCCCCCATTGAGATATTCGGCGAGAAAGGCGCCGTCGAACATGTCGCCCGCGCCGGTGGCGTCGACGGCTTCGACCGCGATCGCGGCGATGCGTTCGCTTCGCGCCGCCGTCGCGACGAGCGCGCCGTCGCGTCCAAGCGTCAGCGCGACGATCTTGGCGCCGAGTTTCAAATAGAAGTCGCAAATCGCCTCGGGCGCTATAAGGCCGGTGAGTTGGCGGGCGTCGTCGAGGCCGGGCAGCGCAATGTCGACGCGGCTCATCGCCTCGTGAATCACCGCTCGCGCCCGGGTCAGCGGCCAGAGCTTCAGGCGCAGGTTCGTGTCATAGGCGACGAGAACCTTGGCGCGCCTGGCAATGTCGATCGCCGCAAAGACCGCATCGGCGGCGGAGGAGGAAATCGCCTGGCTGATTCCGGAAGCGTGCAGAACGCGCGCCGCGCCGATGTAGTCGGCTGGGACATCGGCTTCGGTGAGGCGGCTCGCCGCCGAGCCG
>DASZFX010000440.1:0-1579 GCA_035939375.1 Roseiarcus sp. | reverse complement strand
TGGGTCTTGCCTGAGCCGGCGTTGGCGGTGACCCAGGCCGAGCATTTCGGGTCGGAGGCGCGCGCCTGCGCGCTCGACGCGCCGCGCCGGGCCGTCGCCTCGTTGCGGCTCGGCGCGTTCATGTTTCGCCTCTCGCGCCGTCTTCCAAGCCGCCCAAGGCCGACCATTCCTTGACCCGCGCGAGATGGTCGTAGACGCCGAAGGCGCCGACAAATTTTGGGTACGGTCGCGGCGGATAAGGCGTATTTTGATCGGCGAATTGATCGAGCATCGCGACCAACGCGCGATAGTGCTCCTCCGCGACCTCGGCCAATGTCTCGTCCTTGAAATTCAACGCCCGTTGTTCGCCGCCCTTAGCGCCGCCGAGTTTCAGGTAGAGCGCTCCCATCGGCGCCTGCGCCGGCGCTCCCTGGAAAGCGCCGCGGGCCAGCATCGCGGCCTCCAGCGTCAGTTGCGGCGCAAAGCCGACGCGCGCTTCATTGACGCCGGGGAGGGCGCCCGTCTTGTAGTCGACGAGAAAGGCATTTCCCCATTTCAATATCTCGATACGGTCGGCGACGGCCGAAAGCGTAAATTGCGAGCCGTCGGCAAGCGGGATGACGAGGCTGCCCGGCTGTTCGCTCAAGATTCGCGCGATGTTGTCGCGCCGGTCGCGATCAAAGCTGAAGAAATATTCGAGTCCCTGTTCGATGCGCGGCCAGGCCAGCAGGCGGAAACCCGGATCTTCGAGCAAGGCTTCGAATTTCCGCCGCGCGATAGCGAAGAGACGATCGCGCGCATGCGCCGGCAAAGCGTCGCCGTCGTACTCTTTTGTAAATTCGCTCAGGACCGCATGCCATTCGACGCCAATCTCGCGCGCGCCGGCCGGCTGGTCGATCGGCTCGAGCGGCTTCAACTTGAGGATGCGCTCCGCGAAGATCGCGTAAGGATCGCGACGCAGGGTCTCGATGCGCGTGACGCTGAGCTTTACCGGGCGCAGTGCGAGCGGCGGCTTTGGCTGAGGCCGGCGCGCGCGCGCAACTTCGGCCGGGCGATCGATCATCCGCGCCAGAGCGATATAGGCGTCGCCGCGCTCCTGCGCCTCTTTGAAAGCGTCTGCGCCGGCCGCCGCGGCGATCCGTTGCAGAAAGCGCGAAGCGACGGTCGGCGCGCCGCCGCGCTTGCGCGCCCGCGAGAGGATCGCTTGCCGCGCGCCGAGCGCCGCGACGAAATCATGCGCGGTCTGACCGATGCGCCGTTCGGGCGGCGAAAGGCCGAGCGCTGCGCGCATCGGTCGATTGAGAAAGGCGTCGGTTTCCGCAGCCGGCGGCCAAACGGTTTCGTCGAGGCCGGCGACGAGCGTCAAGTCGAAGGCGAGAAGCCGCGCCTCGAGCAGGCCGAGAATTTGCAGCCGGTTTTGCGCTCGGGTCGAATCGGGGGCCGGCGTTTGGGCGGCGACCGCGTCAAAGAGCGCGCCGTATTCCGCCGCGCCCATATCGAAGCCGCCGGGCGCGGCGTCCCGCCATTCCTCGAGCAGCGCGATGAGACGTGCGCCTTCCGCGGATGCGGCCAGTCGATTGATTCCAGCTTCGTCCAGGCT
>DASZFX010000439.1:0-4479 GCA_035939375.1 Roseiarcus sp. | reverse complement strand
CGACCTCGAGCACCTGGACCTCGACCTCCTGGCTCGTCGAGACGATCTTGCCCGGATGGACGTTCTTTTTGGTCCAGGACATTTCGGAGACGTGGATGAGGCCTTCGATGCCCGGCTCCAGTTCGACGAAAGCGCCGTAATCGGTGATGTTGGTCACGCGGCCCTTCAGGCGCATGCCGACCTGGTATTTGCTCTCGATCGCGTGCCAGGGATCTTCGAGCAATTGCTTCATGCCGAGCGAGATACGATGCGTCTCGTGATTGATCTTGATGATCTTCACCTTCACCGTCTGACCGATGTTCAAGACCTCGGTCGGATGGTTGACGCGCCGCCAAGCGATGTCGGTGACATGCAGCAGGCCGTCGATGCCGCCAAGATCGACGAAGGCGCCGTAGTCGGTGATGTTCTTGACCGTGCCGTCGATGACCTGGCCTTCGACGAGGTTGGCGACGATCTCGTGGCGTTGTTCGGCGCGGCTCTCTTCGAGCACGGTGCGGCGCGAGACGACGATATTGCCGCGCCGGCGATCCATCTTCAGGATCTGGAACGGTTGCGGCACGTTCATCAACGGGGCGACGTCGCGCACTGGGCGAATATCGACCTGGCTGCGCGGCAGGAAGGCCACCGCGCCGTCGAGGTCGACGGTGAAGCCGCCCTTGACCTGATTGAAGATGACGCCTTCGACTTTCTCGTTCTTCTCGAAGGCCTGTTCGAGCTTGACCCAGCTCTCTTCCCGCCGCGCCTTATCCCGCGAGATGACGGCCTCGCCGAGCGCGTTCTCGATACGCTCGAGATAGACCTCGACTTCGTCGCCGACGCCCGGCGCCGGATCGCGGCCGTGATTGGTGAATTCCTTGAGGGCGACGCGCCCTTCCGTCTTGAGGCCGATGTCGATCACGGCCATGTCCTTCTCGATCGCCACCACCTTGCCCTTGATGACGGAGCCTTCGAAGGCCTCGTTGTCGCCATAGGTTTCGGTGAGCAAAGCGGCAAAATCCTCGCGCGAGGGCGCGTGGGCGGATGTATCGGTCATTCCTTCTCCTAAAGAGCCCGGATGGGCAGGGCCGGCGGGTTGGCGTTGCGGGTTGCTCGCGGGTCGCCGGAGGAGGCCCTGAAGGCCTCTTCACCGCCAAAGGCGGGCCGGCTCAGCCGGCGTCGAGAGCAAAGGCTCCGCGCTTCGTCTTCACGGCGAAACGCGGCGTTTCCTTAGCAATATGGGGACGCGGCGGCAAGGACCAAGAGGCCCATTGATCGCCACGGCCCCCGAGGTTCGCCCTACTCCCGCCCAGCCGTTAGGATACGGGCGCGATTTCCATCCCGCCGGTTCCGCATTATACCGGCCGCATGCTCTCGTCGCCGCCAGCTTGGCCGTAGAGCCCGTCAGAGGAGTTTCCATGGCTTTCCCAAAATTCGCGCGGCTTGGCCCGCGTCCCGTCGCGCTGGCTTTCTGCCTCTGCGCGACGCTTGCCGCGACGCACGCCTTCGCCGACAGCAAAGTGCTGGCGACCATTGACGGCGAGCCGATCACCCAGGACGACGTGACCGTCGCGTTGGAGGACATCGGCGCCGGCCTGCCGCAGGGGCTTCAGGGCGCGGATCGGGACAAATACGTCCTCGACTATCTCATCGACATGAAACTCGTCGCCAAGAAGGCCGCCGCCGACAAGCTCGGCGACAGTCCGGATTTCGCCCGCCGCGCCGCCTATTCGCACGACAAGCTGTTGATGGAGGCGTTGCTCGGCAATATCGCCAAGACCGCCGCCACCGAAGAGGCGGAACGCAAAATCTACGACGAAGCCTCCAAGGCGCAGCCGCCGCAACCGGAAATCCACGCCCGCCACATCCTGGTGCCGACCGAGGCGGAGGCCAAGGCCGCGCTCGTCCGGATCAAGGCCGGCGAGGATTTCGCCAAGGTTGCGACCGAGCTTTCCAAGGACCCCGGCGCGGAAGGCGGCGATCTCGGTTGGTTCACCAAAGACAGGATGGTGCCGGAATTCGCGGACGCCGCTTTCAAGCTCGAGCCCGGCCAGGTTTCCGATCCGGTCAAAAGCCAGTTCGGCTGGCACGTCATCAAGGTCGAAGAGAAGCGGATGAAGTCCTTCCCGCCTTTTGAACAGGTCAAGGACCAGGCCGCGCGCTATGTCGTGCAGAAGGCGCAAAGCGAACTGATCACACAGCTTCGCGACGGCGCCAAAATCGTGCGCAACGAGCCGTCGCCGCCGGCCACCGCCGCCAAGCCTGCTGACGCGGCAAAGCCCGCCGACGCGGCGGCCGAGCAGAAGAAGCCATGAGAGAGCCGCGCAGCCCATAGGCGGGCATATGGCGAAACGAGTAGCAGTAAAAACCGAAGAGCCCGGCAAGACGACCCGGCCGAAGGCGCGGCGCGTCGATGAAAAAATCGACGAGGCCGGGCGAGAATCGTTCCCGGCCAGCGATCCTCCCGCCTTTTCCCCGACCGCGGCCGGCGGCCCGGCGGGCAAGTATCGCCGAGCGCCGAAGCCTTAACGGAACTTCCCCGACGGAACGGAACGGCGGCGGCGTTGCGATGGCTTCGGCGCAGAGCGCTTCGCGTTGAAGGGCGCCGACGAATACGACGCCGCGCGATGATCTCTCGAGCCAGCCATCGGGGGCGAAGGATGAAGCCGAACAAACCTCCGGCCAAGCATGCGGCCGCGTCCGCGAAGTTCAAGACCGACGAAGAGAAAATAGACGATTCGATCGAAGCGTCCTTCCCAGCCAGCGACCCGCCGGCGACCTCGCCAATGACAACGGGCGCGCCGAAACGATCGCGCCCCGCGCATGGGCCCAAGAAACATGCTCTGAAGGAACATGCTCTGAAGAAACACGCTGAGGCCGCGCGCCAGCGCCGCGCCTGACCGACATCGACATCGGCGGCGCCGGCGACGGATTGCGGGGCGCGACCATCCGCGCTATCCCCTGCGGCCCTCTTTTCCGACGGACCCCGTCATGGCCGCCTCCGCCCCGCTCTCGCCGCTTGCGCCCAAATCCGTCCCGACGCCGCCAGCGATCGTGGGGGTACGCTTTGCGACGATCGCGGCGGGCGTGCGCTACGCCGGACGCACGGATGTCATGCTCGCCCTGTTCGACAAACCGGCCGCGGTCGCAGGCGTCTTCACGCGCTCGAAATGTCCCTCCGCCCCGGTCGACTGGTGCCGCGCACATCTTGCCGGCGGCGAAGCGCGGGCGCTGATCGTCAATTCGGGCAACGCGAACGCCTTTACCGGCGGCGTCGGCGCCAAGGCGGTCGCCCACGTCGGCGAAGCGGCGGCGAAAAAGATCGGCGCCGGGCCGAACCAGATTTTCATGGCGTCGACCGGCGTCATCGGCGAACCGCTCGACGGCGCGAAAATCGCGGACGTGATCGACGCCCTCATCGTCAAAGCCGACGCGAACGGGCTCACTGATGCGGCGCATGCGATCATGACGACGGACACCTATCCCAAGATCGCGACCGAGCGCGTCAAGATCGGCGCAACGGAAGCGACGGTCAACGGGATCGCCAAAGGCGCCGGCATGATCGCGCCGGACATGGCGACGATGCTGTCCTTCGTCTTCACGGACGCTGCGATCGCTGCGCCCGCGCTCCAGACGATGCTCGCCAAATCCGCCGCCCGCTCCTTCAACTGCATCACCGTCGACAGCGACACTTCAACCTCCGATACGCTGCTTCTCTTCGCGACCGGCGCCGCCGGCGGCGCGCCCATCGCAGACGCCGCGGATCCGGCGCTTCGTCCCTTTCAGCGCGCGCTCGACAAGGTTTTGCTCGATCTTGCCCATCAGGTCGTGCGAGACGGCGAAGGCGCGCGCAAATTCGTCGAGGTCAGGGTCGAAGGCGCCAAGTCGAAGAAGAGCGCCAAGCGCATCGCGCTGTCGATCGCCAATTCGCCGCTGGTCAAGACGGCGATCGCCGGCGAGGATGCAAATTGGGGCCGCATCGTCATGGCGGTCGGCAAGGCTGGCGAACCTGCCGAACGCGACAAGCTCAACATATCCTTCGGCAAGATCCGCGTCGCCCGTGGCGGCGCGCGCGACCCCGACTATAGCGAGGAAGCCGTTTCGACCTACATGAAGCGCGAGAAAATCGTCATTACGGCGAACATCGGCATCGGCCGCTCGTCGGCGAAAGTATGGACCTGCGACCTGACGAAAGAATACGTCGCGATCAACGGCGACTATCGCTCGTGAGCGGCGAACGATGAAGCTTCTCCTCGTCGTCGCCGCCGCACTGATCGACGTCGATCATCGCGTCCTTATTGCCCAGCGCCCCAAGGAAAAGCAGCTCGGCGGATTATGGGAATTTCCCGGCGGCAAGGTCGGCGTGGACGAGCGGCCGGAAGCGGCGTTGATCCGCGAACTTGGTGAGGAGCTCGGCGTGACGGTGAAGGAGGCATGCCTCGCGCCGCTGACTTTCGCCAGTCACGCTTACGAGGACTTCCACCTGTTGATGCCGCTCTATGT
>DASZFX010000438.1:0-8957 GCA_035939375.1 Roseiarcus sp. | reverse complement strand
GGCTTGCGCCTCCCGCCGCCCGCCAGCTCTCTAGGAGCAAGCCCCCTACTTCGCCAGCCAGCGCGTCAGCCGCCGCGTCGCCTCGGCGATTTCGTCGGGTCGGCGCGCAAAGCAGATGCGAATATAGGATTCGCCGCCGGGACCGAAGGCCGTTCCTGGCGCGACGCCGAGCCCCGCTTCGTCGACAAGCTGAAAGGCGAGTTGGCGCGTATCCTTGATCCCATCGAAGGCTGTGAACAAATAGAACGCCGCCTCAGGGTACGAAAACCGGGCGCGACCGTTCGCGGCAAGGCCCTTGCACAGGATGTCTCGGCAGTGTTTCATGCTCGATAACTGCTGCGCGATGAAATCTTCGCCGTCTTCGATCGCCGTCTCGGCGGCGCGTTGCGCGAAGACCGGCACGCCCGACGTCGTATATTGAACGATGTTCTCGATCACCGGCCCAAGCGCCGGCGGCGCCTCCAGCCAGCCGATGCGCCAGCCGGTCATCGCCCAATTCTTCGATAAAGTTTGGACGAAGAGGATCTGATCGTCCGGCGCCATCACGTCATGAAAGGACGGCGCACGAGGGCCGTCATAGACAAAGCGCCCGTAGATTTCATCGGCGATGATCCACAGACCATGGCGGCGGGCGAGATCGCGCAAGGCGACGAGTTCATCGATCGTCGCGGAAAATCCGGTGGGATTGGCCGGCGAATTGAGCACGATCGCGCGCGTCGCCGGGCCGACCGCATCGGCGAGGCGATCGAGATCGAGCCGCCAGCGCTCGCCCGCGATCATCGGCGCAAATACCGTGCGCGCGCCGGCAAGCGCGATCGCGCCCTGGAAATTCGGCCAGGCGGGCGAGGGAACGATGATCTCGTCGCCTGGCCCGGCGGCGAGGCGCGTCGCGATTTCGAGCGCGTGCATGCCGCCGACCGTCACGAAGAACTGCTCCGGCGAAAAAGCGCCGCCGCCGGGCGCCGCGCCATAGACGCGCGTCATGTAGCGCGCGATCGCCGCCCGCAATTCGGGAACGCCGCGCTGGTTCGTGTAAAACGTCTCGCCGCGCGCAAAGGATTGCGTCGCCGCCGCGCAGATAAAATCGGGCGTGACGAGATCGCCCTCGCCGACCCAGAGCGGAATAAGGCCCTGACGATCGCGCCCGTAGTTGAACACTTCAACGATCCCGCTCTCCTCGACCGCGCGCATGCGCGGATTGATGAGGCCGAGCCAATCGGGCCTTTCGGCGCGGGACAACGTTGAAAAATCGATAAGCGAATCGACCATGAGGGCCTCGGGCGTCGGACGCGCATGGTAACGCCTTCGCGTGCGGCGCCCAAATGCGTTAAAGTCCACTCTCCCGCGAGAGAAAGCCATGACCGATCCATTCGCCGCGATGTTCAAGGACATCGACCAGGACCATGAGACGGCGCAGTCGCGCATCGAGACGGACGCGGACGGCGTCCGACACTGGCGCGACGTGGTCTTCGCCGATTTTCGCGGGTTCCGACCACTGATGGTCTATGTCTCTGTTCCGCGCACGCCTTCGCGTCCGCCGCTTGTCGTCTTCATTCATGGCGGCGGCTGGCGGCTCGGGCACCCGATGGTGACCAACCCCATATACGCCAAGCTCGATCCGATCGGAAAACTCTTGCAGGCGGGCTTTGCGGTGGCGCGCATTTCCTATCGCTTCACCAGCGAAGGGCCGTTTCCCATGCAGTTGCACGATTGCAAGGCGGCCGTCCGTTTCCTGCGCAACCGGGCGCCTCTGTTTGGCGTCGATCCGAACCGCTTCGCTGCAATGGGCGATTCGGCGGGAGGACATCTGGCCGCGCTTGTCGGGCTCACCGCCAGGCGGGCAGATCTCGAAGGCGAGGTCGGCGAGACGACGGGCTCGAGCGCCGTGCAGGCGGTGATCGACTGGTTCGGTCCGTCCGATCTGCTCACGATGCGGGAGCAGGCTGCGCCTGACGCGATGAGAGGGCAAGACGATCCGGATTCGCCCGAGTCTCGTTTGGTCGGCGGTCCCATCCAGCAGCATCGCGAGGCGGCGATCGCGGCGTCTCCCGTGACCTATGTCTCGAAATCCGCGCCGCCTTTCCACATCCAGCGCGGCTCGCACGACCGTTTGGTTCCGCTCGCGCAGAGCGAGATTCTCCACAAGGCGCTCCTCGCCGCCGGCGCCGACTCGACGCTCGTCACGATCGAGGGCGCCGATCACTGTTTCTGGGGCGTTCAGGACAACGGCATTGTCGAGCGGGATATCGCGTTTCTACGCTCAAAACTTAGCGGGCGATGACTTGCGATCGAATCGCTTGCTCGCAAATGAGAAGCGCGACGGACGCGGGGCGATCGGCGAGCAGGCGCGCGCCCCTTCCAGTCAGCGTTTGACCAGCGCGTCGCGTATCTCCGTGAGCAGGGTCTCGGTCTTCGTCGGCGCGGGCGGCGCCGATGGCGCTGCGGCTTCCTGCTGTCGCATGGTGTTGATGAGCTTCACGACCAGGAACAGCGCTAAGGCTATGATCATGAAATTGATGACGTTGGTGACGAAATTGCCATAGGCGAAGACGCCGCCTTGCTTTTTGGCGTCGACAAGGTTTGTCGCCGTCACCGCGCTCGACAAAGGCAGGAAGTAGTTTGAGAAGTCCGCTTTGCCGAAAATCCCGATGATCGGCATGATGATGTCGTTGACGAGTGAGTCGATTATCTTGCCGAAGGCGGCGCCGATGACTACGGCGATGGCGAGATCCATGACATTGCCCCGCATGGCGAAGGCGCGAAATTCCTTGATCATGAGGTCCCCCTGGCGTTTTGGGGCGGCGCCCGCAAGACCGGCGTCCGAAGCGAGCTTAGCTTAGCCGTTTCGCCCGTCAAAGACAGCTCCCTTCGCTCAGATGACGAACGTGACGCTCGCGAGCACGAGGGCGGCGATCCACAGGGTCTCGCACAGCATCAGCCCGACCGGGCGCCAGCCGACCGCGAACAGGTCCTTGAACGAAGTCTTCATGCCGAGCGCGGCGATCGCGGCGACGAGGCACCAGCGCGAAACGTCGCCGATAAGATCGATGATGATTTTCGGGATCAGGCCGAAACTGTTGACCACGACGAGAAGCGCAAAGCCGATGAGAAACCCCGGCAGAGCGGGCGTCGAAGCGCGACCCGCGCCGGCGCGCGTCAGCGCAAAGGAGATGGCGAGGACGGCCGGCAGCAGCATTGCGACCCGCAACAGCTTGACATAGGTCGCAATGTCGCCGGTCTCCTGCGAAACTGTATAGCCGGCGCCCACCACCTGCGCGACGTCATGGATCGTGCCGCCGAGGAAAATGCCGGCGCGGGCATGATCGAGGCCGATCGCGACGACGAAAATCGGATAGAGGATCATCGCCAGGGTCGAGAGCGCGGTGACGGCGACGACCGTCAATATGGCGTCGCGTTCACTGTCGTCGTGCCGCGGCAGCACGGAGGCGATGGCCAGGGCCGCTGAGGCGCCGCAAATCGCCACCGCGCCGCCGGAGAGCGCGCCGAAGGTCGAACGCAATCCGAGACGATGCGCGAGCGCAACGCCGACGAGTATCGTCGTCGCCACGCCGACGATGACGGTCGCGACCGGAAGGACGCCGAGCGAAGCGATCTGCGCAAAAGTGATGCGCACGCCGAGGAGCGCAACGCCGAGGCGCAGAACGGCGCGCGAAGAAAATTCAATGCCGGCGACGCAGCGCCCCTCCTCGTGGAGGAAATGAAACGCCATGCCGAAGAGGAGCGCAAACAGCATGACCGGCGCGCCGTAGTGTTGGGCGAGCCAGGTCGACGCCAGCGCGATCGTCGCAGCGACAAGGAAGCCCGGATAGATCGCATGGAGCAGCCTTCCTTGTGGGAGGAAGGAGAGAAAGCGCGACGGCGGGCTCGGCTCGATTGCCGCGAGGCCCTCCATACTGTCGAAGGATTCGAACCGGCGGTGCGAGCCTTCGAGAAACTCGTGCATCTTCCCGCCCCCTTTAAGGTCGTCGCGCCTATAGGCTCACGCGCGGAATGGACCGCGGCCGTCCTTCATCATCCACCGCGACGAAGGTGAAGACGGCGTCGGTCACGACGCGCCCTTCAGCGCGCTCGACGCCGGTGTCGGCCGGCATGGCGATGATGCGGACCGTCAGTTCGCCACGTGGCTCGGAAGAAAAGTCATCGCTGTTCGTCACGTCAGGCCCTTTCTTGCGCGACCAAAGCCTGGCTAAGGCGCGCGCAAACCCATTTCCTTCAGCACCCGCCAAGCCTCTACGCCCGTATCGGCGAAGCCCAAAAGATCGATGTCGGCCGCGCCGACCATCCCAGCCTCCTTCAGCGCGTCGAAATCGATGATCCGGGTCCAATAGGCTTTGTCGACCAGGACGATCGGCAGCTTAGGCGCCTTGCCGGTCTGGACCAAGGTCAACACTTCGAACAATTCGTCGATCGTCCCGAAACCGCCGGGAAACACGGCCAGCGCGCTCGCCCGCATCGCAAAATGCATCTTCCGCATCGCGAAATAGTGGAAGCGGAAGGTTAGTTCCGGCGTCGTATAGCCGTTGGGCTGTTGTTCGCGCGGCAGGCTGATGTTGAAGCCCACGCTCGGCGCGCCGACGTCCCTCGCGCCGCGGTTGGCGGCCTCCATCAAGCCGGGCCCGCCGCCCGTCGCGATCACGTTGAAGCGGCCGTCGGCATGAGCATCCAGCGCGCCGCCTTCGCGGGATGCGACTTGTCCGAAGGCCCGCGCTTCATCGTACCAAAATTCTTGGCGGCCTGGTCCGCCCTCCCGCGCTCGCGCCGATCCGAACACCACAAGGGTCGAGCGGATCGCAGCGGCGCGCAGGCGCTCCTCGGCCTTGGCGTATTCAAGCATGAACCGCGCGCCGCGCATCGAATCGCCGAGCAGGAAGGCCTCATCGAGCGCGGGCACGACATAGGCAGGGGAAGCCAGTTGCGCGGCGTTGGAAAGCGTCTTGTCTATCATAGCGACCCACCCCAACGCTTCACGAGCCCGAAGGAGACGGCGCTCCCAGTCAAGGCGTCCGTTCGCTCACGGCTTCGCCTTCGATCAGGACGCGCCAGCGCGGATCGCTGAACCCGATCGCCTCCACATAGCTCGCGACGGGCGTCAAAGCGCCGAGCTTGTGCTCTCGTACGCGATGGAAAATACCTTGGGCGTCAGGCGCGGCGACATAGGCGACGATCCTGACAATGTCCGTGGCCGTCATTTGGCCCGCTTCGAGCACTTGCAGCAAATTGTCGAAGGCGAATCCGATCTGCGCTTCAAGATCGGCGGGGACCTCCCCGTTGGCGTCGACGCCCGGCTGGCCGCCGATCAGCAGTCTCTTGAAAACCGCGCCATGGGCAAGGCCATGCGACTGCCCCGTCGCGGACCAGGCGATCCGCGCCGGCTTCAAAAACCGCTTCATCGATCGACTCCCGCGCCCCCAGCGATTCGGCGCGATCGATCATCGCCTGCCCAGCGCGCCGGAGCAACGCGATCGGCCCAGCCCGGCGAGATGAACTAAAGGGAGCAACCAGACGTCGATACGCCCGGATCATTCCAGCAAGGCAAGGAATGACGAGCGGGCCGCGTATTATTGCGACGGCGGCTTATAGAGGTCGTATCTCTGGTCGCCGTGATCGGTATGGTCCGTCGGCTCGAACGTCGCCTTGGTGTTGGTGGTCGGGAGGCGATAGCCCTTCGGCGGGTCTGTCAGCCAATCGCGATCCGGCTCCTGCCCGGCGACGATAGTGTTTTCATCCTTCTTGAGACCGAGCTTTTCAAGAATATCGGGCCGGATCCAATGGCAATTGCGCGGGCTCGCATTGCAATGATCCGCCGCGCCGAGACTGCCCGGCGCGGCGTGGTCCGAGCGCAGCAGATCGGGCGAAATCGGCCGCCCGTAATTGTTGGCCTTGTCGAGGCTTGGGCTGCGCTGCTGGCGATGGAGCTTGGCGTCCTTCTCTTTGCGCACCCTGTCGATATCCGGGTCGTTGGGCCAATCGGCGCTCATGGCGGAGGTGGAGGCAGGCGGCGGTAAATCCGGCGCCGGCGGCAACACCAAACGCGGCCTTTCGCTGTATTTGATCGATTCCTCGAATTTGTCGGTGTCGGTCAAGCCGAGCATGCCGCCAATGCCCTTCCACAGCGGCTGTTGTCCGTCATCGCCGGCGCGGGCCGGACCGGAAGCGGCGAAACCGATAAAGAGAGCAGCGGCGGCGAGAAGAAGGCCGCGATTGGAGCATCTAACAGCCATTGCCCCGAATTCCCCTTTTAAGTTCCGTTGCCCGTTTCCCCCGCCACTCGGCGGGGCATTTGATTCAATCATCGCAGCTTCCAGAGCATTTCGGCAAATCGGTGGCGTGACCCTATACGCCGGCCCTTCCAAAACGCAAAATGCCCCACTGTGCTTTTTTTACCACGATTCTCGCCGCTTGTGGACTCGTTCAAGGCGGGCTCGCGCCGGCTTGTCGCGGACGGGCGCGGCGCTCGGCGAAAATGCTGTCGTAGGCTAGAAGGGCGACGCCGAGCGCTATCGCCGTATCGGCGATGTTGAAGACATACCAATGCCAGCCGAAGGCGTGGAGGTCGCAAAAATCCGCGACCGCGCCATAGGCTAGGCGGTCGTAGCCGTTGCCCAGCGCCCCGCCGATGATGGCGCCCAGCGCCAAAGCGGTGAGGCGTCCCTGGGCCCGCCAGAGCCAAAAAGCGAGAAAAATGGTCGCGAGGATCGTCACGCCGAGCAACGTCCAGCGCCCTGTCGCCGTCGATTGCGGAAACAGGCTATAGGAAATGCCTGTGTTCCACATAAGATAAATGTCAAAGAAGGGCGCAACCGCGATCCTTTGGCCCTCGACCATGTGGAGCCCATAGAGCAACCACAGTTTCGAAGCCTGGTCGGCAAATAGCACAACCAAGGCGAGGAGGCCCCCCGCTGCGCGCGGTCTCATGCCAAGGCGCCAGCTTTGGTAAGCTCGCGCAGCGCCTCGGCGTCGCGTGGCGTCACGTCGGGATAGGCTGGATCGGCAGTCGCGGGGTCGAAATATTTCCATGACCTGGCGCATTTGACGCCGCGCGCGCGCTCGACGATCACCCCGACCCCCGGCGTTTCTGGGAGGCGGAACGCCTCCTTTGGCGCTGGGCCTCGCGTCACGCTGATATCGGAGGTGATGCAGATTTCGGCGAAATCGACGCCATCGAGCGCGCTGGCCAGCGCCGCATCCTCTATGAAGACGCGCGGGCTCGCCTCGAGCGAAGAGCCGATTTCCTTTGCCGCCCGGGCGATCTCGATCGCGCCGGTGACGACCGAGCGCAGACGGCGAACGCGCGTCCATTTGGCCGCGAGTTCGTCGTCGCGCCACACGTTGGGAACGTCAGGGAATTGTTCGAGATGGACGGACGCCGCGCCCGGATGGCGCGAGGCCCAGGCTTCCTCGCTGGTGAAGACGAGGATCGGCGCCAGCCACACCGTCACGCAGCGAAAAATATTCTCGATCGTCGTCAGCGCGCCGCGGCGCTTTTCGCTCGATGGCGGTTCGCAATAAAGCGCGTCCTTGCGGATGTCGAAGTAGAAGGCCGAGAGATCGGCGTTCATGAAGGCGGAGAGCGCGGCGATGACGCGGGCGTAATCGAAATCGGCGTAGGCTTCGCGCACCTGCGCGTGGAGTTCGGCGAGACGATGAAGCATGAGCCGCTCCAACTCGCCCGAGCGGGCGAGGTCGACGGCGTCTTCCTGCGAGTAGTGCGCGAGCGTGCCCAGCATCCAACGGATCGTGTTGCGCAGCTTGCGATAATTGTCGCTGACCGTCTTGAGGATTTCCGGGCCGATGCGCTGGTCGTCGGAATAATCGACGCTGGCGACCCAGAGCCGCAGGATGTCGGCGCCCGATTGCTTGATCACATCCTGTGGAGCGGTCTGATTGCCGAGCGACTTCGACATTTTCCGCCCCTTCTCGTCGAGCGTGAAGCCATGCGTCAGCACGATGTCGAACGGCGCGCGCCCGCGCGTGCCGCAGCTTTCGAGAAGCGAGGATTGGAACCAGCCGCGGTGCTGGTCGGAGCCCTCAAGATACATGACCTCGTCGTCGCCGCCGTCGACGGCGCGGCGGATCCCGGAAAGGCCTGGGAAATGGAGCGGGTCCTCGAGCGTGAAAGCGTGCGTCGAGCCGGAATCAAACCAGACTTCGACGAGATCGTCGATCTTGTGGTATTCGTCGGGATTGTAGTCGCCGCCGAGGAAGCGTTGCTTGGCGCCGACCGAATACCAGGCGTCCGCGCCCTCCTGCGCATAGGCGTCGGCGATGCGGGCGTTGACACGCTCATCTTCGAGAACCTTGCGATCGCTCTTGCGCACGAAGATCGAGAGCGGCACGCCCCAGGCGCGTTGGCGGCTCATCACCCAGTCGGGTTTGTTGGAGACCATGCCGTTGATGCGGTTCTCGCCCGACGCCGGCACCCAGCGCGTCGCCTTGATCGCGGCGAGCGCCGTTTCGCGCAGAGTCCGGCCGCCGTCGATGGGCTTATCCATGGCGATGAACCATTGCGGCGTGTTACGGAAGATGACCGGCTTTTTCGAACGCCAGCTGTGCGGATATTGATGGGAGAGCCTTCCGCGCGCGATCAGCGCATTCGCCACCTTCAGCGCCTTGATGACCGCCTCGTTGGCGTCGCCCTTGTCGCCCTTGTCGGTCAAGACGCGCTTGCCCTCGAAGCCCGGCGCCTCCTTTGTGAAGGCGCCGTTCTCGTCCACCGTATAGGGGATGCGCGGATCAATGCCGCGCGCCCGCAGGAGCTGCTGCGTCTCCGCCGCGGTCCAGATTTCGAAATCCTCGCGGCCATGGCCGGGCGCGGTATGGACGAAGCCGGTACCGGCTTCGTCGGTGACGTGGTCGCCGGGGAGAAGAGGGACCTCGAAGTCGTAGCCAATGCCGAAAAGTGGGTGCGAACAGATGACATGAGCGAGCGTCTCGGC
>DASZFX010000437.1:0-1866 GCA_035939375.1 Roseiarcus sp. | reverse complement strand
GGAAGCGGTCGAGTTCGCGGCGCACCAAGCCGTGGTGACTGTCCAAAAGATCATGCCAGCGACGATCGCCGAGACCGACGACCTCTTCGGTAGAACCAACAATGTCGGTGAACATGACAGTGGCGAGCACCCGGTCCGGCTCGAGGTTGCGCGCGCCGGTGAGAAACTCCTCGATCTCGCCAAGGATCGCGTCCGCGTCGCTCAGCCAGACAAGGTGATCGGGGCCTGAAAGCTGGACGAGCTTCGCCTGTTCAATCCGATCCGCCATATATCGGCTCGCGCCGAAATCGATGGCGCGGTCGTGCAATGAGTGGAGGATCAAGGTCGGGACCCGGATCGACGGAAGAATGCGCCGAATGTCGATTTCGGCGTTCATTGTCGTGAGCGCGCTCGCCGCGGCGGGGCTTGCGCTCATTCTCAGGAATCGCGCCCACCAGTCGCGAAAGCGCTGGTCGCCGGCCCTGCTGGGCGCGCGGGCCTCGAGGCCGAAAGGGCCGCCCCATTCGCGCTGCATCGCAACGATCCAGTCTCGGCTTTCCTCCTCGCTCGGCCCATAGGGAAAGTCCGGCGCGCGTGTGCGCCGCGGGTAGCTGCCGGCCATGATGAGCGCCGAGACGCGCATCGGATATGTGGCGCTGAACAGCGCGCACATCGGGCCGCCTTCGGAGGTTCCGAAGAGAGCGGCCTGTTGCGATCCGACGGCGTCCATCACCGCACGGACGTCGTCCATGCGCACTTCGAGGCTGGGCATGTCGGCGACACGGTCGGAAAGGCCGGTGCCGCACTTGTCGAAAAGGATGACGCGTGAGAACGAGGCAAGTCGCGTCAAGAAGCGCGACAGCGCGGGTTCTTCCCACGAGACCTCGATGTTTGAGACCCAGCCCGGCACATAGACGAGATCGCGCGGACCATCGCCCAGAACCTGATAGGCGATATTGACGCCCGCGCTATGGGCGTACCTTGTGTCTGGTTTCACGGCCGACCCGCCCGTCTTCGCCAGGAAGCGCCGCCAGGCGACGTCGCCGCTGCGCTTCGAGCACGACAATCTCCTCCCGCCGCGGCTTTTATCATATGCGCCAAACTGTAGGAGCGCCACGATGCGCGTCGGGAGAGGCGTCTCAACGCCGCCAGCGGAGGCCGGCGATTCGACCGCGCCGAGCGGGGCGGATCGCGCTGCCGCAAGGAGTTGGGAGCGAATTGCGCGTTGACCCGCCGGAGCGCTTGATCTTTCTCGCGCGAGCCTTCAATTGTCTCACCCTTGCAAGCCCTGATCACCGCGCGGGCGCCTCGCCGCGTCGCCGAGAGGAGAAACCATTGCGGAAAACAATCATCGCCGCGCTCGCAGCTTTGCTCGCTTCGACAAGCGCGCCCGCCCTCGCCGCCGGGCCGACCATCCCGATCATCGTCAAGGACACGACCGCTTTCTATTGGCAGACTGTGCTTGCCGGCGCCCGCAAGGCGGGCAAGGATCTCGGCGTCAATGTGCCGGAGCTCGGCGCACAGGAGGAAGGCGACGTCAACGGCGAGATTTCGACCTTGGCGGACGCGCTTGCCGCCAAGCCGGCCGCGATCGTGATTGCGCCGTCGCAATCGCAGGCGCTCGCCAAGCCGATCGACGAGGCGGCCAAGAAGGTCAAGATCGTCGGCGTCGACTCGCCCGCCGACACCAAGGCCTTCGCCTCGCAACTCATGACCGACAATGCAGCCGGCGGGCGCATCGCCGCCGACGGCCTCGCCGACGCGATCAAGGAGAAATACGGCGCCGCGGAGGGCGAAATCGCGCTCGTCGCATCGGCGTCCGGCGCGAGCGCTCTGGACCAGCGCGCCAAGGGCTTCAAGGATGAGATCGCCGCGAAATACCCCGGC
>DASZFX010000436.1:0-1957 GCA_035939375.1 Roseiarcus sp. | reverse complement strand
CCGAGACATGGACGAGGTTCGTACGATCGGTGACGACCTCGACCCCTTGGGCGATCAGGCCGTTGACGATCTTGCTGACCGCCTTCTCGTTGCCGGGAATGGCGCGCGAAGAAAAGATCGCAAGATCGCCCGGCGCAAGCGAGGCGGCAGGATGCTCGTCCTCGGCGATGCGCGCCATGGCCGCGCGCGGCTCGCCTTGGCTTCCGGTCGCCAGCGCGAGCACTTTGTCGCGCGGCAGGCGATCGAAATGATCCATGCCGAGAAAAGCCGGCACGCCGTTGAGATAGCCGCATTCGCGGGCGACCGCGATGACCCGCTCCATCGCGCGGCCCATCGCCAGCACCTGGCGGCCACTGGCGAAGCCGGCCTCCGCCGCCGCCCGCAAGCGCGCGACATTCGAGGCGAAGGAGGTGACGACGACGCGTCCCTTCGCCTTGGCGACAAGCGCGGCCAGGCTCTTTGCGACGTCAGCCTCGGATGGGCTCTCGCCCTCGCGAAGCACATTGGTCGAATCGCAGATGAGGGCGAGCACGCCCTCTTCGCCGAGCGCCTTGAGACGGCCTTCGTCCGTTGGCGCGCCGACGAGCGGTGTCGCATCGATCTTCCAATCGCCAGTATGGACGACGAGGCCGGCGGGCGTGCGGATCGCCAGAGCGCAACTCTCGGGAATCGAATGAGCGACCGAAATGAATTCGACGTCGAAGGGCCCGATTGAGACGCGGCCGCCCTGCTCGACGATCTCGATGGGGATATCGGGGGCGCCGGGCTCGGACAGCCGACGCGCTTCGAGCAGCCCCGCGGCGAAGCGCGTCGCATAGACCCGCACGCCGAGCCGCGGCCAAAGATCGATTAGCGCGCCGATATGATCTTCATGCGCGTGGGTGATGACGATGCCGACGAGATCGCGCTTCACCTTCTCGATGAAGGCGATGTCCGGCAAGATGAGATCAACGCCCGGTAGGTCGTCGCCGGCGAAGGCGACGCCGAGATCGACCATCAACCATTGGCGCCGGCGCGGCGCAGCAGCAGGCGGCCCCGCGCGTCCAATGCTTCGAACACGCCTTCACGCGCCCCATCTGCAGCGCTGACGCGGATCGGGGCGCCGAGACCGGCGGCGACCACGAGCCAGGCAGCACGGATTTCGGCGAAACCTTCGCCGCGTCGCCAAACCGCGAGGGTCTCCGCGAAACGCGCGACCAGCCGATCAAAAAGCTGTGCGGGCGTTACGCGGCGGGCGAGGGCGTCGGAGAGTGAAGCGGTCGCATAGGGCGCGCCTTTTGGCGCGACCTCGCAATTGACGCCGATGCCGACGATACAGGCGAAGCTCCCCCCCGGAAGCGGAACGCCCTCGGCGAGGAGCCCTGCGATTTTGGCGCCGCGCCAGATCAAATCATTCGGCCATTTGAGCGAGAAATCGACGCCGCCAAGATCGGCGACAGCGCGATGCAAGGCAAGGCCGGCGACGAAGCCGATTTCTGCGCCCCTGGCGATCGGCGCGGGATCGAGCAGAAATGCGCTCGCGTGAAGATTGCCGCGCGGCGAGGCCCAGGTCCGGCCGAGGCGTCCCCTGCCGGCGCTCTGCTCATCTGCGATGATCCAAAGATGGCCTTTGTCCCCTTGCAGAGCCCTGGCGCGCGCTTCCTCGTTGGTCGAGCCGATCATCCGCCAATGTTCGATGCGCCAGCCGAATTGCGACGCGCGTTCGATCGGCCGTTCGTCTTCGCGCGTTTCGCTGTGGGTCAAAACAGCGACTTTGCCGCGGCCATGGCCGCATTGGTGAGGGGCGCGGGCGCGAAGGAATAGAAGATGACGACTGCGGTCGAGAGCGCGAGGACGATGCGGGCGGCAACGCCGGCCTGATCAAAGGCTGGCGCTGGCTCGTCGAAATACATGACCTTGACGATCCTTAGATAGTAGAAAGCGCCGACCACGCTGCACAAAACGCCGATGACCGCCA
>DASZFX010000435.1:0-2673 GCA_035939375.1 Roseiarcus sp. | reverse complement strand
ACAAAAAACCGCGCCCCGCAAAGGGCGCGGTCATTGGCTAAGGAATGGCTTCAAGCCCTTTTAAAGCAGAACCCCGATCGTCAAAAATCAAGTCTTGGGCGCGTTGGCGTCGGCCGGAGGCGCCATCGGCTTGGTCTTCTTCTTCTTCGCGACATGTTTGGACTTGTGATGATGGGCCGGCTTCTTGGCCTTTTCCATAGGGGCCGCCGCGGCCGGCGCCGCCGGCTGATCGGTCTGAGCGAGGGCTGGGGTGATCAGAAGCGCCGAGCTAAGCCCCAGCGCGATTAGCAGCTTTTTCAAGTTGATTCTCCGTCTCTTGCGGCCAAGGGACTAAAGCGTCTCAGGCGAGCCACTCATCCCAAAAGTTAGATGAATTTCGGATGAACAGCCCGGCCCCGTTGAAGGTTCTTCCACTGCCGCCGCCAGTCTCGACTTATCTATCCCGTCGTTGAAACGGATGGCGACCAAGTCGTCCGGGCTGACGTCGCTCCGGCGAGGCCCGTCAAACCGGCGTTTGACGCTCCGCCCGCGCCCTCCTAAAGAGCAATTCGGAAACGTCATGTCGCATAATACTTTCGGCCGTCTCTTCCAGGTGACGACCTTTGGCGAGAGCCACGGGCCGGCGATCGGCTGCGTCGTCGACGGCTGCCCGCCGTTGATCCCTTTGACGGTGACCGAAATCCAGGTCGATCTTGACCGCCGTCGTCCGGGGACCTCTCGCTTCACCACCCAGCGACGCGAGCCCGACGAGGTGAAGATTCTTTCCGGCGTTTTCGTCGAGGAAGGCTCCGGCCGTCAAGTCACGACAGGGGCGCCGATCGGCCTTCTGATCGACAATGTCGATCAGCGCTCCAAGGACTATAGCGAGATCAAAGACAAGTTCCGTCCAGGGCACGCCGACTTCACTTACGAGGCTAAATACGGCTTGCGCGACTATCGCGGCGGCGGGCGTTCGTCAGCGCGCGAAACGGCGATGCGGGTCGCGGCCGGCGCGATTGCCCGCAAGATCATTCCTGGCGTTGCGGTGCGCGGCGCGCTTGTGCAGATGGGCGCGCGCCGGATCGATCGCGAGCGTTGGGACTGGAGCGAAGTCGACCGCAATCCTTTCTTCTGCCCCGACGCCATCGCCGCAGCGGAATTCGCCGATTACCTCGACGACGTGCGCAAGGCCGGATCGTCGATCGGGGCGGTGATCGAAATCGTCGCCGAAGGCGCGCCGGCCGGTTGGGGCGCGCCGATCTACGGCAAGCTCGACGCCGAGATCGCCGGCGCCTTGATGAGCATCAACGCCGTCAAGGGCGTCGAGATCGGCGCAGGCTTTTCCGCCGCCGAACTCACCGGCGAACAAAACGCGGACGAGATGCGCGCCGGCAATGACGGCGCCCCCGTGTTCCTGTCGAACAACGCCGGCGGCATATTGGGCGGCATTTCGACGGGTCAGCCGATCGTCGCGCGCTTCGCCGTCAAGCCGACCTCCTCGATCCTTTCGCCGCGCAAGACCATCGATCGCTCGGGCGCGGAGACCGAAATTGCGACCAAGGGGCGTCATGATCCTTGCGTCGGCATCCGGGCGGTTCCGGTTGGCGAGGCGATGATCGCCTGCGTGCTCGCCGACGCTTTCCTGCGCCATCGCGGTCAGGTTGGCTGAGCGCCTCGACGGCGCGAAGTCTCTTGACGAGGACGAAGTTCAGGGCTGCGCCGCCAAAGTGTCGTTGAGCGCACCGCGCGCTGACAGGAGCGTACCTTGTCCAAACGCAACCCCCCTTCGGCGCCAAAGGCCGCCTCGTGAGACTCCGCCGCCCCTCGGCGCTTCTTCCCAGGGGCCGGCGAAGGGCTCTTCGCGCCTAATCTTACGAAGCGTCCGTGACACAGGACGAGCGCCCTCCCCCCAGCGGGAGGACTGAGGCGATGATGCGCCGCGGCAATTGACGTTTGCCTGGGCGAGCGCCCCCGCCTACTCTGATCGATCGCTTCGAAAGGCGCCGTAGGGAGGGAATGCGCGATGACGATCTATACGGGCCCCGTCTTCGAGATGGCGCGCACGCAATTTCATGTCATCGCGGATTATCTCGACATACCGATCGACGAGCGCGATCGTCTCTTGCTGCCGAAACGCGCAATCACGGTCTCCTGTCCCATTCACCTTGATGACGGGCGCACCGCCGTTTTCCAGGGCTATCGCGTGCAGCATCATCTCACGCTTGGGCCGACCAAGGGCGGGACGCGCTTTGCCGCCAATGTCGACATCGGCGAAATCGCCGCGCTCGCCGTCTGGATGAGCTGGAAATGCGCCCTTGCGGAACTGCCCTATGGCGGCGCAAAGGGCGGCATCACCGTCGATCCGCGCGCCCTCTCGAAGGCGGAACTCGAGAACCTCTCCCGTCGTTACATGCAGGAAATGATTCCCTTCGTCGGTCCGCGCGTCGACGTGATGGCGCCCGACATGGGCACGGACGAGCAGATCATGGCTTGGTTCATGGACACTTATTCTATGTACCAAGGGGTCACGGTGCCGGAAATCGTCACCGGCAAGCCCGTCGATTCCGGCGGCACGCTCGGCCGACGCGAGGCGACCGGCCACGGCGCCGCCTTTCTGGTTTTTCGCGCCATGGACAAGCTCGGCCTCAAGCCGGCGCAGTCGACGGCGATCGTCCAGGGCTATGGCAATGTCGG
>DASZFX010000434.1:0-12293 GCA_035939375.1 Roseiarcus sp. | reverse complement strand
GCCAACATTGAACCTCACGAAATTCAGCCCGGCCGAATGGACGAAACGCCGCCTTTTCCGAACGGGCCAGGAAAGCCATCGGATTTGCCCAATGGACCGTGCCGCCTGGCTGAGGCTCGACGCTTCGATAAGGCATGGGCCCAGTTCGCCCTGTTCGGCTTCACGATTAGCGCTTGCGCCGCCGCCGCCTACTATCCGCTGCGCTCAGGGCTGGCGACGCCGATTGCGCTGATTCCCGGCTGCGTGCTGATTGTGGCGGCTGCGCTATTCGGCCCCCTGATGATCCCTATGCGCGGTAGGTTCGCCGAAGTTCGCACGCGAGCATCGGCGATGCCGCTCGTTACTATCGGCGTCTTGGCGTCCGTCGTCTTGGCGTTCTGGGCCGATCGCTCTCTGCTAGTCGCCGCCTATCTCCTCATTTCGCTTGGCGGCCTTTGGCGCGCCCTCGCGCCTCTTCGTCATGGCGGCGGGCGCTCGTATGTTTGGCTGCTCGCGTCTGCGGCGGTGTTCGCCATATATCTTTTCGATGTCGTGCACAGCCTGAACTACGCGGGGCTGTACACGCCGGAACAGAGTTTGCTGGGGACTCTCAATCACGACACGACATTTCATGCCGCGGTCGCCTTCCTCATTCGGAATTTTGGCAGTCCTTCCATAGGGCTCGATGGCGTCCTTCCGCTGAAATACCATTTCGGGTCCCACATTTGGTTTGCCGCGTTGGGCGTTCTTACGGCGGCTGACCCTGCGTCGGTCTATGGCGCGGCCGTTCCAATCGTGAACGCGCCGCTGCTTGTCGTTGCGGTGGTCATCTGCGGCGCGGCGATCGACGGCGCTCGAAAATCGGCCGGCAGTTATGTCGTCGTCGGCGTCGGCCTCATCATCCTCTCGGATTTTATTGATCCAAAATCGTACTATATTTCCGAGAGCTATACGTTTGCGTTGATCGTTCTTCTGCTGGCGCTGCCGATTTTGGCTGAGCTCGCGCAGATCGGTCAGTCGATGAAATCAACCGTGTTGCATTTTGCAATTGCGATTGCTTTCGTACCTCTATTGGCGCTGCTCAAGATATCCGTCGGCGTTCTCTGGGCCGCCGCGCTTGTATGGTTGGCGATTCGTCGCTTAGGATTTTACTGGCGAGGGATCGCCATCGGCGGCTCGGCGCTGGCCGCCCTGGCGATGATATCGTCTGTGGCGGCGCCGGGAAGGGCCAATTTCCCGGGCGTCAGCGCCGCGCTGATCATTCCTTTTTATTATTTCCGCTACTTCCCGTATTTGAGCAGTTTTTCGAGCCTATTGGCGCCGGCGGCGCTGCTGCTGTCGCAGACAAGGAGATTTGGCGGAGAAGGATTGCATGCTGCATTCGTCAATCGATCGGATCTCTTGCTCGAAGTCACGATTGTTGTGACGCTTCTGGGCCTGGGGCCTCCGCTGCTTGGGATTCCTCAGGACAGCTCTGTGTACTATTTTCTCAACGTCGGTCAGTGGTTTGCGATGGGCGCCTTGACGGCGCGCCTCTCGCCGGACTTACTCTGGCGCGCGATCGGCGCGGTTCGAGCCGGGCCGGCGTTCGCTCTCTTCGCCGCTTTTGCTGCCTTGCAATGGGCGCTATATCCGGCGGTCTACCAGACAATGAGCGACCTGGCGATTGCCGCCGATCAGAAGGTCGACGGGAAATTATTGGCTGGCCGCAGCACGACGACGTATTTCCTTGACACGCTCCGGCGCGAACACGTGCTGTGGGGCTCCGATTTTCGCGCGGCGCTGGCGGCAAGCGCGGGGTCGGGGATCATTCAGGCGGTGCGGGCGGCGGCGCCGGCGCCGCGGCGCGATCTTGCGATATTCATTCCGCCAAGCAACGTCGATTACTGGAACTTGCATAAATCGTGCAACGACAAGCACAACGTTCAGGTCGCGCTGACTGGCCAGCCGTCTCTATTGGGCGGACCGCCGGCCTCCTCCGGTTGTCCCATAGACGCCCATACCGCCGTCTACGGCGCGAGTTTCATGTCTCGAGTCGTGACGGATGCGGACCTATGCGCGCACGCTCGCGATCGAGGCATGGGGCGGGTCCTCATTCTCGAGGAGAGTCGCCCAAGCCCGCAAAACAGAATTCTCGACTGCAAGGCGCAGGGCGGCGGCGCGATCGGGGATGGCGGATAGGATGGTTCGAGCAATGGCGCAAAGCTTGATCGCTCATCCGCCTTGCCGAACATCCAAATGACCGCTGATCGGCGCAAGGCCGGGGCGATCGCCGAGAGGCCGCCCGGGCGTCACGGCCTGAGCCGCATCGCGATCTGCGGAGGCCGACCCGGCTTTGATCGATTCCGAAACGATGAAACGCGGTCGCGCCTTTGTCTCCAGGTAGATTTTTCCGATATATTCTCCGATCAATCCCATGCTGAAGAGCTGAACTCCGGCGACGACGTAGATCGGTATGACCGTCGACGCCCATCCCGGCACGGTGTGGCCGAGAAGGGTTCCCACGATGGCCCAAAGCGCAAGGGACACCGAGAACAGGGACAGCAGGAGTCCGAGCCAGGTGACCATTCGGAGCGGCCTGGTCGAAAAGGACGTGATTCCCTCGACCGCCAGCGCAACCATCTTGCCCATCGGGTATTTTGACACGCCCGCGGCGCGCTTGCTACGATCGTAGAGAACAACTCGCGTTTCAAATCCCAATTGCGGGATGAGCGCCCGCAAGAAGATGTTTGTCTCGCCATATAGTCTTAGGGCGTCGATCGCGCGCCGCGACAAAAGTCGGAAATCTGCGTGATCGTAGATTATCTCCGCGCCCAAGGCGCCGAGCAGCTTGTAATAGGCTCGGGCCGACAGGCGCTTCAGCGCTGCGTCGCTCGCGCGAGCCTTTCGGACGCCATAGACGATGTCCGCGCCTTCAAGCGCCGCGTCGATCATCTTTGGGATGGCTTCGAGATCATCCTGAAGGTCGGCGTCGATCGAGATCGCCAGATCCGCGTCCGACTCGAAGAGACCGGCCAGCAATGCGTTCTGGTGCCCTTTGTTGCGGGAGAGCCTAATGCCTCCGATTGTCGAGTAGCGTCGCGCCAGGTCCCGGATGATCGCCCAGCTCCGATCCTTCGAGCCGTCGTCGACGAAGCAAATGTGACTTTCTTGATTGATCTTGCCAGCGAGGATCAGCCGCTGGACGAGTTGGTGCATTCTTAGCGCCGTTTCCGGCAATACCTCCTCTTCGTTGTAGCATGGCGCGATGACGGCCAGAGAAGGAGTACGTTTAGGCGTCATGGCGATTCCTCAATGCCGGCTGAGCGAAACGCGTAAAAGCGCCCGCCCAGGTAAGACAAACCCGTATAAACCAGAACGCCGAAGGCCTGCGAAAAGTATTGGTCGACGCCAAAATATTCATGGGCGACGATAACGGCGACAAGATTAGCAGCGAAGGCGATGGCGAGCGCCAAGGCCCATTGGACCGCGCTAGGCAGGATGGCGCCGTCGAACCGAAACGTCCACGACCTGTTTAGGACGAAGCTGATTGCGGCGCCGACCGCATAGCCCATAGTGTTGGCGATGATATACTGAACGTTGCCGAAACGCATCGCGGCATAGATGACGGCGAGCCCGATCAGCGTGTTCGCCAAGCCGACAATGCAAAATCTGACGAAGCTCATCGATCAGGTCTGCGACCGGAGACGGAATATTGGGCGCCCACAGGCATCCAGTGCATGAGCGACTCGAGATTTCTCAAACCGGCGGCAAATCGCGGAAAGAAAATATGGTACCTCGTCCTCAGAACCTGCCAACCCGCGGCGCGGTACGAAGCTGCGAGTTGGCCGGCCCTGAGGAGACGAGCGTTCTCGTCGAAGGGGCATGTGCTGACGGCGCGCCGGGTTAACGGATTGAACGGATTGTGCTCGAAGATGGCGATCGCGCCACCCGGTCGCACGACTCGGCGCAGTTCCTTCAGCCAGAATTCGTGCTCCGAATGCGGAATATGATGCAGCACGCAAGCCGAGAATACGGCGTCGAACGAGGCGTCGGGAGCCGGAATCCCATCCTGGTTTATTTTCAACATATGTTCCGGACCGGGAAATCTCTTGGAAGCGAAGTCCAGGCTTTTTTGCGAGATATCGGAACAAGTGAGTTCGGATTCCCCAAAATATTTGCGAAAATACGGAATGGAATTGCCGATGCCGGCGCCGAAATCCAAAACTTTGCCTTGCAAGGCCTGACCCAGAGAAGAGGCCGCCCATTCTGAAAACAGTCTGATCTTATATTCGGCGAAATAGGACGGATCTTCGCCGCTCAGTGCAATGTTTCTCCGATGCTGCTCCTCATATGCGAGCGCATGCCTGTCAAACTCGGCCTCTTCCATGTGACTTATCACTCTACCCAAACTGGCGCCGGCGCCTGAGCGCCCGTCCAATCTACAGGCAGGATTGAACGCCGCCTACTGCCGTGGCGGGGCGACCGACGGGTCTACGATGGCTTGCCGCGGGCGTTGCCTGAGCTCTCATCGCGCGTCCGCCGCGCCACGCGAGGCGCGGTCGGAGAGTCACGCCGGCCACCGCGGATGTACTCGATCATTTATGGCGGCATTCCCGGGGCGTCCGACGAACTCCAGGGGCGGCGGCGCAAGGCGCTATCGCAACAGCTCTGCTGGGAGCGGCGACCTAAGCCAGGTCCGGTTCGGCCGGCAAGCCGTCTGAGGGGCAAACAGCCTTCGTCGGCGTGCGTCTCGCGAAGAGGCGCTTCGCATCCGTTGCGACAAGATAGGCGAGGGCGGCCGCTTCGCTCAAAGCCGCGATCCAGCCGACCGCGTCGATCGACCATTCACGAATCGCCAGCCCGCCCAGGGCCGAACCCGCCGCTGCGCCGAAATACAGGGCCGAGGTGTTCAGCGAAAGCGTGATCGGCGCGAGCGTCGGATCGAGCGAGACGAGCCTGGCTTGTTGGGCGACCGGAAAGGCCCAGCCGAACAGGCCCCAGAACGAAATGCCGAGGATGATCGCGACGCCGCCGGGCAGGCCGCCCCATTGCGGGCCGATCGACAGCAGCGCGAAAGAGAGGATCAGAACGATAAGGATCGCGGCGATGAAGGGTTCGCGGCGCCAGCGATCCGCGCCATAGCCGCCGAACTGGCTGCCGGCAAAGCCCATCAGGCCGAAGATCATCAAAAGGCCGGCGAGCCCGTCGCCCGTCACGCCAAGCGCGGATTCAAGGAGGACGCCGAGATAGGTGTTGGCGGCAAAGGGTCCCAGAACGGCGAGCGTGGTGAGGGCCAGCGCCTTCAAGACGGCCGGCCGGCGAGCGACGGCGAGCCGTTCTGTCAAGCCTATTGCCTCGATGCCGCCGAGGCGCGGCAGGATGAAAGCAACCCCCGCGAAAGCGATCCCGGCAAGGAGGCCGACGCCGATGAAAGTCGCGCGCCAGCTTGCAGCGCTTGCGACGAAGGCGCCGGCCGGGACGCCGATGACGGTCGCAAGCGTCATGCCGGCGTAGATAAGCGCCACCGCGCGGCCGCGCCGCGAGGGTTCGTGCATGGTGGTCGCAAAGGCGATCGCGGCCGGCGTGAAGGCCCCTGCCGCGAGCGCGATGAGCACGCGCGCGGCGGCGAGCCAGCCGAAGGTCGGGGCGAGGGCGGCGAGAAAATTGGCCAGCGCAAAAGCGCCCATCGCGACCAGCAGCAATCGCTTGCGCTCGACGCCCGCCGAGGCGACCGCCAGCAACGGCGAGCCGACGGCATAGGCCAGAGCGAATATCGTCACCAGCGAACCGGCGGCCGCGGGCGAGACCTGAAGGTCGGCCGAGATCACCGGCAGCACGCCGCTAATCATGAACGTCTCAGCGCCGATGGCGAACGCGCCGACCACCAAAGGGAGGAGACGGAAAAGCATGGTCGCTCCATCAGTTCAATAAATCTTGAACTAACCTAGCGGCGATAGACTGTCAATGAGTTCAATAAATCTTGAACTCATAATCTTTAGGAGTTATGGCTTGTGCATGGCTAGAGAGCTTCACCACCCGGATCGCGACCAGATCGACCTTTCCGCCGTGCTCGAAGCACTGAGCGAGCCGGTCCGCCGTGATATCGTCCTGCGTCTTTTGGTCGAAGGTGAGGCGCCATGTCAAATTTTCGACAATTTCGCGCCGAAGACCAATCTGAGCTATCACTATGCGCGATTGCGCGAAGCCGGCGTGACGCGCACGCGCATTTCCGGGCCGTATCGGATGATTTCAGTGCGAACCGAGGACCTTGCGGCCCGCTTTCCAGGCCTGCTGGAGGCGATCGTCGCGGCGGCGGGGGGAAAAGCGTCGCCAGCTCCGGCCGGGACGGCCTGAGGCCAGCGACCGGGACTTTCGCGACCCTCACTAGGGCTACTAGATGCGCGGGGCCGACTCGAGGGACCGCCATGATTACCGTTCACCATCTTGAAGAATCGCGCTCGCTGCGCGTGCTCTGGCTGCTCGAAGAGCTCGGCCTCGACTATGAGGTGCGCCATTACAAGCGCGACCCCGTTACGCGGCTCGGCCCGCCGGAGCTGCGCGCGATCCATGCGCTCGGTAAGTCGCCGATTCTTGTCGACGACAACGCGGTCATGGCCGAGACCGGCGCGATCGTCGAATATCTGATCGACAAATACGGGGAGGGCCGTTTACGGCCGCCGCCGGCGAGTCCCCAGCGACTGAGATACACTTATTGGCTGCACTACGCGGAAGGTTCGGCCATGCCGCCGTTGCTGATAGGCTTGGTGACCGGGCGTCTCGGCGAGGCGGCCAGGCCGGCGATGCCCTTTGTCTCGGCGCAGATCAAGCTGCATTTCGGCTATATCGATGGCGAACTCGCCAAGTCGCAATGGTTCGCAGGCGAGGATCTCAGCGGCGCCGACATCATGATGAGCTTTCCGCTGGAGCGAGCGGCGCAGCTTAAAGACGCCAGCGAGCGACCGCATATCCTCGACTTCGTCGGCCGCATCCGCTCGCGCGACGCCTATATCCGCGCGATGGCGCGCGGAGAAGGGGACGGTTGAGCGCGGCCCCTGGTCAAGGCGCGCGTCACGACATTCGCTGCCCATGAAACGCGCACCGAGCCTTGCCGTCACAACACCAGCAGCGCGCGATCGATCAGTTCAAGACAGGGCGCTAAGGGCGAGAGGCGCGATCAGATTCTCACCTTCACATATTCGCCTGGCGCCTCGCCGATCGGCTTGAGCTTGCCGGCGCCAGGCGTGCGGGCGGCGACCTTCTTCGGCGCCTGCTCGCCGATCCATTGGATCCAGTCGGGCCACCAACTTCCCGGCGTCTCTTTGGCCTTGGCGAGCCAATCGGCGAACTCGCCATGCGGCGGACCGTCGGTCCAATATTGATATTTCGGCTTGTCGGCCGGATTGACGACGCCGGCAATATGGCCCGATCCGGCGAGCACATAGCGCACCGGGCCGCCGAAATATTGCGAACCGAGGTAGACCGATTTCGCCGGCGCAATATGATCCTCCCGCGCGGCCAGGCTGTAGATTGGGATCGTCACCTTGGCGAGGTCCAGCCGTTTGCCGGCAATCGCCATCAGGCCGCGCGTGAGGTTGTTCTCCAAATAACAATTGCGAAGATAGAACATATGATTGGCGGCCGGCATTCTGGTCGAATCTGAATTCCAGACGAGAAGATCGAAGGGCGCCGGCTCCTTCCCCTTCATGTAATTGTTCACAAAATAGGACCAGATCAGCTCATTCGGTCGCAACATATTGAAGGCGTTCGCCATTTTTGAGCCGTCGAGATAGCCCTTCTCGGCCATCTGCTCGCCGATCGCCTTGAGCTGCAATTCATCGACAAAGACTTTGAGGTCGCCGGGATCGCGAAAATCGACCTGGGCGGCGAACAGCGTCGCGCTCGAAATCCGTTCATCGCCCACCGCCGCCATATAGGCGAGGGCGACGGACAGGAGGGTGCCGCCGACGCAATAGCCGATAGCAGTGACCTCACGCTCGCCGGTCGCCTGCTCGATGGCGTCGAGCGCCGCGAATATCCCCTCATGCATGTAAGATTCGAAATCCTTGTCTGCGTGTTTCTCGTCCGGGTTGACCCAGGAGACGACGAAGACGGTGAGGCCTTGCGCCACCGCCCAGCGGATGAAGGATTTCTCCGGATTGAGATCGAGCACGTAGAACTTGTTGATCCAAGGCGGCACGATCAGCAGAGGCCGCTTGAACACGCTCTCGGTCGAGGGCGCATATTGGATGAGCTCCATCAGTTCATTGCGGAGCACGACCTTGCCTGGCGTCGCAGCCATGTTCTTGCCGAGTTCGAACTTGCGGGCGTCGGTCTGGCGGATGCGCAATTCGCCACGGCCGGCGGCGATGTCCTCGCTCATCATTTGCAGGCCGCGCACGAGATTTTCGCCGCTCTCGGCGAAAGTCGTCCTGAGCAGTTCGGGATTGGTCGGAAGGAAATTGGTCGGCGACAGCGCCGCCGCCAATTGCCGCACATAGAAATGCGCCTTGTCGCGCGTGTGCTCGTCGACGCCCTCGGCTTGTTTGACGAGATCGCCGGCCCAGCGCGTCGTCATCACATAGGCCTGTTTGAGGAAGTCGTAATAAGGATTGTCGCGCCATTCAGGATCGGAGAAGCGCTTGTCGGCGGGGTCGGGCGCGATGACCGGCGCGGCCTTCTCGCCTTGCAGACGTTGGAGCGTGGCCGCCCACAGATCGACGAATTGCTTGGAGAGCGCCGATTGCGCTTTATAAGCGCGCTGCGGATCGGCGAAATAATGCTCCGCGACCTTGCCGAATGTCGTCATCGCATCGGCGAGCAGCTCGGTGACAGGCGACTTTGTTTCGCCTCTCTCGCGCTGCTTGAAATAAGCGGCGGCGAGCTTGCCGCTTTCATCGACGAAACGCGCGACGTTGCGCGACAGCGCCTCGAGATTGGGAAGAGGCGCCTTGGCCGGCTCGAGGGGAGGCGTCCGCGCGCTTATTGCGCCCTCCGCCGAGGGAGCTGGTTTGGGGGCCGGCGACGGGCTTGCCGCTTCGGCGGGGGCCTGGGCTTGCGCCTCGAGGCCCGACGGCTTCGTCTGGCTCTCGAATTCTCTCGCCCGGCTCGTCACCGCGGCCGTCTCGCGCTCGCCTTTGGCGTGGGATGCGGCCCCGCCATTTTGCGACTTGGCCGCGCCCTTGCCGGCCGGCGCCTGCTTCGGGTTTTTGCCCTTCGCATTGGCCGGCGCCGGCGTCGCTTTCAGGCGACGCGACGACGGGCGCTCGATCGGTTCGCGGGCCATGGCGCTTCCTCGGTTACGGGTCTTACCCCCGCCGGAGCAGTCCCGTTTCGGACATAATAGAACGATAAAGCCAAAACCAGTATCTAAACCATGAACCGACGGACTGCTCTTGCGTCGCCGGCTCGTGGAGTGTTCAAGTTGTGCAATGTTCATGCTGCGAAATCGTGACCCCGCCGCGATCGTGAGAAGCACGGCCTTCGGTTTTGCTCTCGCCGCGACGCCTTTGCTCCCGGCAAGCATCGCGTTGGCCGGGGACGATGCGCAGCCGGCGCCGGCCGCCTCGCAATCTGCTCCCGCCGCTCCCGGACAGGACGAGGGTTTTGTTCGAAACGCGATGAAGAAGGCGGGCGTCGTCACCGACCTCAACGATCCGCCGGATTTCGTCCTCAAATCGAGGCCCTCCGCTCCGACGGATTATATCCCTGTCTTCCGTAAGCCCGAGGAGCATCAAACCAAAGTGCTCACGCCCGACCAATTGAAGGCGATGGAGGCGGACCTCGACGCCGCGAGCACGCGCGACGCCAAACTTCGCGACGCCTTTCCGCCGGCCCGCCGCGCCTATGTCGAGCAGCAGCGCGAGAAAGCGCAAAAGGCCGGCAAACACGCCAAGACGTCGGTCGCCAAGACGCCCGCCGCCAAGACGCCGGTGGCCGCGACGACCGTTCAATAAATTTGCAGCCGCGCCTCGCGCGGTGCTAAATCGGCCGGCGCGCGGCCGCGCGCCGCGGCGGACAAGGGGGGAAAGCAACCTCGATGAGCGACTTTCACCGCGTGCGGCGCCTGCCGCCCTATGTCTTCGAGCAGGTCAACAAGCTCAAGGCCAAGGCGCGCGCCGCCGGCGCCGACATCGTCGATCTTGGCATGGGCAATCCGGATCTGCCTGCGCCCAAGCATGTTCTCGACAAGCTTGTGGAGACGGTCGGCAAGCCGCGCACCGATCGCTATTCCGCCTCCAAGGGCATTCCCGGCCTAAGGCGGGCCCAGGCCGGCTACTACGATCGCCGCTTCGGCGTGAAGCTCAATCCGGAGACGCAGGTCGTCGCCACGCTGGGCTCGAAAGAGGGCTTCGCCAATATGGCCCAGGCGATCACCGCGCCGGGCGATGTCGTACTCGTGCCTAATCCATCGTATCCTATCCACGCCTTCGGCTTTCTGATGGCCGGCGGGGTGATCCGCTCCGTGCCCGCCGATCCGACGCCCGAATTCTTCGTCGCGATGGAGCGAGCGCTCAATCATTCGATCCCCAAGCCGATCGCGGTGGTCGTCTGCTATCCGTCGAACCCGACGGCGATGGTCGCTTCGCTGGATTTCTACAAGGACCTCGTTCTTTTCGCCAAGAAGCACGAGATTTTCGTACTCTCCGATCTCGCCTATGGCGAGGTCTATTTCGACGACCAGCCGCCGCCCTCGGTGCTGCAGGCGCCCGGTGGCTTCGATGTGGCGGTAGAATTCACCTCGATGTCGAAGACATTCTCGATGGCCGGGTGGCGCATGGGCTTTGCGGTCGGCAACGAGCGTCTGCTGGCGGCGCTCGCGCGGGTCAAATCGTACCTCGACTACGGCGCCTATACGCCGATCCAGGTCGCCGCGGCGGCGGCGCTCAACGGGCCGGAGGATTGCATCAAGGAGATGCGGGCGATTTACAAGCGCCGGCGCGACGTGATGGTCGAGAGCTTTACGCAAGCGGGCTGGCCGATCGAATCGCCGCGCGCCTCGATGTTCGCTTGGACGCCGGTGCCGGAGAAATTCCGCCATCTCGGCAGCTTGGAGTTCTCCAAGCTCCTGATCGAAAAAGCCGAAGTTGCGGTTGCGCCCGGGATCGGCTTCGGCGAGCACGGCGACGATTACGTCCGCCTCGCGCTTGTCGAGAACGAGCAGCGCATCCGCCAGGCCGCGCGCGGCGTCAGGCGCTTCTTCGAGAGCGCCGACGAGACGCTGCATAATGTGGTGAAGTTGAAGAAGCAGGCCTAAGGGCAGGCGGCGAGGGGGCAAAGCCTTCGCCGCGGGCTTGGCAAACCGCCGCCTCTGGCGTCCTCCGGCGCGCTTCGTCCAACTTTTTTTCGACCTCGCCTGGAATAACTGACACAAGGCGTCAGTTGGGATCGCCTATACCGCCAGCCGCAGTTTGAAAGGCGAAGCCTTTCGGCGAGGGGCGGCGAGGCGGCATGTCTTACACCGAGAATCTCTGGCTTTTCTTCCTTCTGCTGCTTGGAATCATCATCGTGCCGGGCATGGACATGATGTTCGTGCTCGCCAACGCCTTGACCGGCGGGCGGCGCGCCGGGCTCTCGGCGACGGCCGGCGTCATGATCGGCGGCGCGGTCCATACGCTGTTCGGCGCGCTCGGCGTCGGCATGTTGCTGAAACTGGCGCCGTCGCTGTTCGCGACCATGCTCCTTGCTGGCGCGGCCTATATGGCCTGGATCGGCGCGACCCTGGCGCGCAGCTCGATCAGGGTCGACGCTCCCGGCGCCATGGCCTCGCGATCGCCATGGACTGCCTTCCGGCAGGGGACCGCGACCTGCCTCCTCAATCCCAAGGCTTATCTTTTCGTTGTCTCCGTGTACCCGCAATTCATGCAGCCCCAATACGGCGCTCTCTGGCTTCAGGCGATGACAATGGGAGTCATGACCTTGCTGACGCAGTTTGGCGTCTATGGCGGGCTGGCGTTCGCCGCCGGCCGCAGCAGCGACCTTCTCGTCTCAAACCCGCGCGCGACCCTGTTGGTCGGCCGCGCCGCTGGCGTTCTGCTCATCGCCATCGCCGCGATGACCGCCTGGCGCGGATGGAGCGTGTCTTCCTGATCGCGGGCCGCTAAGGCTTTCAAAAAAAACAAAGCGCGTCGCTGGCGCGCCGCCGCCGGAAACGAATTCGGCCTCGCTTCGCGCGTAACTGACCTTCGCCGACCGGTCGATCAAGCGCTTCAGGCCATTCTTTGCGTTCTTTCCTTGGCGAACGGACTAAGCCCCAGCCATTGCTGCATCGACTTTGAAACGATCGGATCGCCGGTCAGCTCCATTCGCCCTGTGGCGACTTCAACGGCCACCGT
>DASZFX010000433.1:0-4150 GCA_035939375.1 Roseiarcus sp. | reverse complement strand
TATCTCATCTCGATCGGCGCGCGGCGCGACGCCATCGCATTCGCCGCCGCTCTCATCGTCTGTCTGACGATCACCGTTTTCGCCAAGCTCTTCTTCGAGGCCTGCGGCGCCCGCAACGCCTTTTCCGCGATCGAAAGCCCCAGCGGACACGCAAGCTTCAGCGCCGTCGTCTATGGCGTGCTCTCGCTCCTGGTCGCGGCGGGAAGGCCGACGGCGCAACGCGTCGCGCTGATTTCCGGCGCAGCGCTGCTCATTCTGCTGATCGGTTTCAGCCGCGTCGCCTCGGGCGCCCATACGCCGCAGGAGGTCGCCGCCGGCCTCCTCATCGGCGGATTGTCGATTGCCCTTTATTGCGCGCTGCGCGCCGAGCCGAGGCTGCTGGCGCCGCCATGGCGGAGAATCGCGCTCGCGGCCCCCCTGGTCCTGGCGCTCGGCTTCCTCGCCCTTGCGCATGCGCGTCATTGGACGCCGGAGCCCCTGATCGACGCGATCGGACGCCGCCTCGGCGCCCGTTTCGGCTTTTGCCAGGGCGTCTGACCATTGGCGCTCCTCGCAGTTCGCTCAAGACGCCCTCAAAAGCTCGCCGCTCTGGCGCATCCTCTTAAAATCCCCATATTCGCTGGCCACGGCCTTTCCGGCAGGACGCAAACCAAGGCGCTTTGACCATGCTCGAAGTCATGACGACGCAATTGAGCGAGGCCGATTTGGTCTCGCTTCGCGCCGCGGTCCGCGCGCTGGAGGGCGAGAGCTTCGCAACGCGCCTCGCCAACCTTGTCGGCCGGCAAGTCCAGGCCGCCGGGCGCGTTTTGCCGTCCGTGGCGCGCAAGCTCATCGCCGGGGCGAGCGAGGCGGCACTGCGCACGGCCCTTCGCGTCGCGATCAGGACGATCGACGGCAAGGCGCCCGCCAAGCCTCAGACCGGTTTTCATAAGGCGCTTGCCGCCGCCTCCGGCGCCGCCGGCGGCGCATTCGGCCTCGCCGCGCTCGCCGTGGAGCTGCCGGTCTCGACCACGATCATGCTGCGCTCGGTCGCCCAGATCGCCCGCGCCGAAGGCGAAGATCTGACGAAACCCGAGGCCGCGCTCGCCTGCATCGAAGTCTTTGCGCTCGGCCGCCAGGCGCCCGGCGAGGTCGCGCTGGAGGGCGAATATTTCGCCATCCGCAGCGCCCTCGCCAAGACCGTCAGCGACAGCGCCAGCTTCATTCTGCATCAAGGGCTCGCCAACGAGACGGCGCCGGTCCTGGTGCGCCTCGTCGCCCAGATCGCCGCGCGTTTCGGCGTTGTCGTCAGCGAGAAGCTCGCCGCGCAAGCCGTACCGGTGATCGGCGCTGTCGGCGGCGCGGCGGTCAATCTCGCCTTTGTGGAGCATTTTCAGACCATCGCTCGCGGTCATTTCACCGTGCGACGGCTCGAGCGCGCCTATGGCGCCGATGTCGTGCGCTTTGAATACGAACGGTTGCGGCATGAGCCGTCGCGATAGGTTTGAGGCCTAAACCCTTGGCGGGCGCGCCGTTCACGCTGATTTGAACGCTGCCGCGGCTTGAGGCCTGGAACTTTTGCCTCTACCGCTCGCCAGGCGTGGGGCGTCAGCCGCCGCGCCATGGATGATTTGGGAAAATCGCGATAAAATAAGCATTTGGGCGCGCCGGCTGAGGCGCGATCCATAGATAAGCCTTCGCAGGGGCGTCTTAAGTTCAAGACGCCGGGAGCAGTTGAGAGATGGGCGTTCGGCGACTTGCCGGTTGGCTGGTTGCGCTGGTCGCAATTGTTGTGGCCGTCGGCGCCTATCGGCCCGACTTGGCCGAGCAATGGACGCCGAGCGTCGCGCCGCAAGCCAGGATGTTGCACGACCTCCTGCCCGCCGCGCTCGTCAATGGGCCGGCGGCGGCGCCGGCAAGCGCCAGCGCCGCCGCGCAAACGCCGCCGGCCGCGGCGCCGAGCGAAGCGCCGACCATTCCCGTCATCGTCGGCCGGGTCGAACGCAAGGATTTTCCCTGGCGCGTCGACGCCATCGGCACCGTGGAGCCGATCGCCTCGGTGGCGCTGCGCACCCATCTTGACGCGACGATCGACCAGGTGCTCGTCGCCGACGGCGCGGCCGTCAAACAGGGCGACTTGCTGATCAAGCTCGACACGAGACAGGTCGAGGCGCAACTGCGCGGCGCCGAGGCGCAGCTCGCCAAGGATCAGGCCCAACTCGAGCAAAACAAGCGCGACGTCACGCGCTACGCCGATCTCGTCCAGCGCTCGGCGACGCCGGTGATCAATCTCGACAACGCCCGCACCTCACAGGCGACGACGGAAGCGGCGATCCTCGGCGATCGCGCCGCGATCGAAAATCTCAAAGTCCAGATCGATTGGCTGACGATCGTAGCGCCGATCTCCGGCAGGGTCGGCGTTGTCAATCTCAAGACCGGCAATCTCGCCAAGGCCGGCGACAATTCGACGGCCGGCGTGTTGGCGACGATCCACCAGATTTCGCCGATCTATGTCGCTTTCTCAGTCAGCCAGACGCTGCTTCCCGCCTTGCGCGAAGCGATGGCGGAAAATGCGAAAGTCGTGGCGACGCCGCAGGGCTCGCAGAAGAATTCGATCGGCCGTCTCGCCTTGGTCGAGAATTCGATCGACGCCGGCACCGGCACGATCCTGGCGCGTGCGATTTTCGACAATGCCGACGAATTGCTGTGGCCGGGCCAATTGTGCAACCTTTCGATCACGCTGAAGATGGAGCCCGACACCGTCGTCGCGCCGCGCGAAGCCGTCCAGGTCGGCCAGAGCGGCAATTACGTCTTCACCGTCGTGGACGGTCGCGCCCATGTGCAGCCGGTCGTCGCCGGCCGCAATCAGGACGGCGAGATCGTGGTGACCAAGGGCCTCAATGGCGGCGAGACCGTCGTCACTGACGGCGCGCTTCTGCTGCGCGAAGGCTCCAGCGTGCGCATCCGCGAGACGCAGAAAGGGGCGAGCTGATGTCCCTTTCCGAACTCTGCATCCGCCGTCCGGTAATGACGACGCTGCTGATGCTGTCGTTCATCGTCTTCGGCTTGTTCGGCTACAAGCAATTGCCGGTCTCGGCGTTGCCGCGCGTCGATTTTCCAACCATCGCCGTCTACGCCAACCTGCCCGGCGCCAGCGCCGATACGATGGCCTCCTCGGTCGCCGGTCCGCTCGAGCGCTCCTTTGCGACGATTCCGGGCATCAACATGATGACCTCGTCGTCCAATCTCGGCCGCACCGCGGTCGTCATGCAGTTCGATCTCGATCGCAACATCGACGGGGCGGCGCTGGACGTGCAGTCGAATATTTCGGCGACCTTGAAAAACCTGCCGCCGCAATTGCCCGCCCCGCCGAGCTTTCAGAAGGTCAATCCGGCGGACAGCCCTATCCTCTTCATCGCGCTCGCGTCAAAGACGCTGCCTCTCTCGCAGGTCGACGACTATGGCGAACTGGTCTTCGCCCAGCAGATCTCGCAATTGAAAGGCGTCGCGCAGGTGCTGATCTTCGGTCAGCAAAAATTCGCGGTGCGCGTCGACGTCGATTCGGACAAGGCCGCCGCGCGCAACCTCACCCTCGACAACGTCCAGACAGCGGTCGCAGCGGCGAATTCCTCGACCCCCGTTGGCGCCTTACAGGGCGTCCGGCAGAATCTCACGGTGGATGCGACCGGACAGATGCCGCACGCCGCCGATTACAACAATTTGGTCGTCGCCTGGCGCAAAGGCGCGCCGGTGCGGCTCAACGAGATCGCAAAGGTCTACGATTCGGTCGAGAACAACCAGCTCGCGGCTTGGGTCGGCGCCGATCGGGCCATCGTGCTCGCGATTTTCCGCCAGTCCGACGCCAACACGGTCGACGTCGTCGACACGGTCAAAGCCAAGATCCCCTATTACCAGTCGCAACTGCCGCCCTCGGTCGATGTGCATATTCTCAACGACCGTTCGGTGTCGATCCGCCAGTCGATCGCCGACGTGCAGACGACGCTCGGCATTTCGATCGTCCTTGTCGTGCTGGTCATTTTCGTCTTTCTGAAGTCCGCTTCGGCGACGATCATTCCTGCGCTCGCTCTGCCCGTCTCGTTGATCGGCACTTGCGCGTTCATGTACGTCTTCAGTTATTCGCTCGACAATATTTCCCTGCTCGCGATCACTT
>DASZFX010000432.1:0-10417 GCA_035939375.1 Roseiarcus sp. | reverse complement strand
CGGGATCAACTCATCGCGCCGGACCACCGCCTCGCCGGCGCCGCTGCCGCCGAGATCGACGACGACATTGCCGTATTCGACGCGCTTGACGATGCCGTTGATGATCTCGCCGATGCGGTCCTTGTAGACCTCGTATTGTTTGTCGCGCTCGGCTTCGCGGATTTTCTGGACGAGGACCTGCTTCGACGACTGGGCGGGAATGCGGCCGAAATCGAAGGGCGGCAGCGATTCGGCGATCCAGTCTCCGATCTGGGCGGCCGGATTCTTCTTGCGCGCCTCGGAGAGCAAAATCTGCGTCGCGTCATTCTCCACCTGCTCGACGACGAGAAGCAAGCGCGAGAATCTGATCTCGCCGGTCTTGGGATTGATGTCGGCGCGAACCTCGGTCTCCTGACCATAGCGGGAGCGGGCCGCCTTCTGCATCGCGTCCTCCATCGAGGCGAGCACGATCGAGCGGTCGATCGATTTTTCGCGCGCGACAGCGTCGACGATCTGCAAGAGTTCGAGCCTATTGGCGCTGACGGCCATTGCCTATCTCCTCTTCTATCTCTTGTATCTCTGTGTCTTCTGTCTCTGTATCTCTGGGGCGATGCGCCATTTGGCGCTCGGGTTCTTTTGCTGGTTGCGTACCGGCGCGGGGCGCCTTGGCGTCCTTTGATCGCTTGCGCGCCTGCTTGGCGCTCTTCTTGGCCGCTTTCTCGCGACGCAAAGTCGCGCGAATCAAGGCTTCGGTGAGAACCAGCCGCGCCTCGCCCATATCCCGGATCGCGAGCCCGATAGAGTCCGCCGCGCCGTCCGCCGCCGCATATCGCAAGCGTACGAGCGGCGCCTCGCCGGCCTCGACGCGTTCGATCGCGCCGCGAAATCGCTTGCGCCCGTCGACGGGTCGCGCCATTTCGATCTTCGCTTCGTAGCCCACCGCGCGCTCGAAATCGGAGACCCGCACCAGCGGCCGGGCGATGCCAGGCGAAGAAATCTCCAGCCGGTAGGCCTGGGCGATAGGGTCCTCGACATCGAGCAAAGGCGAAAGGGCGAGGCTCGCCTCTTCGCAATCCTCGATGCTCATTGTCCCGTCGGCCCGCTCGGCCATGATTTGCACGGTACAACCGTCGGCCGCCGAAATCTTCACCCGCACGAGTCGCAATCCCAAGCCGCGCAACGCCGGCGCAACAATATCGGCGAGCCGACGAGCCTGCCCGCTTTCCGCGATCAGGCGCGCCTCGTCCAAGGCGTCGGGGCGCTCGCCCAGAGCCTCTTTATCGTCAATCGCCAATGGGCGCTCGGCCATCGAACCTGCCGGCAATAAAAAAGAGCGGGTCCCGGCCGGGGCCCACTCTCAAGAATCCTCTCATCAAAGATGAGAAGCTATGAGAAACCAACTTGCGCCCTATCTATAGAGCGCAGCGCCGATAAGCAAGGGCGCGGCCGATCAAATTTGCAGCGTTAAAGCGTCCTCAATGGCCCTGCGCCGGGGCCCCGGCCGGCGAGGCCAGCGAATTGCGCTGCGAGATCTGGCCGGAGGCGACGCCAAAGACGGAGCCGTCTCCGAGTTCGACGACGGGCATGCATCTGGGCGCGCAGGAATAGGATTCGCGCTCCATGCCGCGTTGCACGACGAGGACCGAGCCGGTCGGCTCAACCCGAATGATTTTCTCGTCGAGAATGTTGCCCTCGCCGTCGATCGCGATGAGATTGGTCTCGCCATAGCCCTTGCCGGTCACGACCATCGCGTTCGAGGATTTCAGCAAGGTGACGTCGGCGACGATCGGGCTGCCGATCACCAGGGTCTTGGTGCCGTCGGGAACTTTGGAAATCTTGGCTTGGTCGATGGTCACGCTCAGGATCGGGTCGTCCGCGCTTGCGCTCGCGCCCGCATAGGCGACCCCGCTGATCATGGCGAGAGCCAACGCCCCGCAGGCGACAAGCCGGCTCGGCGTTTTCATCAGGCGATCAAACGCGACCATGGGTCTCTCTCCGGCGCAGAAAGCGGCTATCCGCATTTGATCCAGGAATGGTGAAGGAAGACTGAATCCTCCGCGCTGGGGAGCGGTCCGACCCGCGGTTTTTGGCCGCCGCCGCACCCGCCCTCAGTTGCGTCGCCCCTTGTTTCGCTCCAAAAAAGATTGTCCCAGGAAAGGACGGCCCCCTTGAGCAATCGCTTAGCCGACGCCATGGCGAGACTTCCCTTGGTCGCGATCCTGCGCGGGATCAGGCCGGACGAATCGACGCCGATCCTCATGGCGCTGATCGACGCCGGTTTTCACATCATTGAAACGCCGCTGAACTCGCCTCAGCCCCTGGAGACGATTCGCCTCATGCGCATTGTCGCGCCGAAAGAGACGCTGATCGGAGCCGGCACTGTGAGGACGGAGAGCGAAGTCGCCGCGGTCGCGGAAGCGGGCGGCGATGTCATCGTCATGCCGCATGCCGACCCCGCCGTTATCAAGGCGGCCAAGGCGCGCGGCCTGATTGCGCTTCCCGGCGTCGCGACGCCGACCGAGGCCTTCGCGGCGCTCGACGCCGGGGCGGATGGGCTCAAGGCCTTTCCAGCGGAATTGATACAACCCCCGGTTGTCAAGGCCTGGCGCGCGGTCATCCCCGCGAGCGTCCCGATTTTGCCGGTCGGTGGGATCGAGCCCGCCACCATGGCCGCCTATGTCGCGGCAGGCGCTGACGGATTCGGCCTTGGATCGGCGCTCTATCGCCCCGGCGACAGCGCCAAGAAAGTCGCCGAGGCCGCCGCCGCCTTCCTCGCCGCCTGGCGCAAGATCAAGCCGGCCCCCGCCAAGACCCTGCCGCGCGTTCAGCCATGGACGGTGAAGATCGACGCGCCCTGATCAGCCTTGCCGACACTCGCCCGAAAGGCGGCGAACAGCTCCCGGCCGACGCCGCTTCGGCTGGCCGACAGGTCGTAGTTCTCGAGCGGGCGCGCCGCCCATTCCGCCGGCTCGACCAGCACGTCGAGGCGCCCGGCCGGCGCATCGACGCGCAGAATATCGCCGTCGCGGATTTTGGCGATCGGCCCGCCGACCGCAGCCTCCGGCGTCACATGGATTGCGGCGGGAACCTTGCCCGACGCGCCCGAAAGGCGCCCGTCCGTGACAAGCGCGACCCTGAAGCCGCGATCTTGCGCAACGCCCAGCGGCGGCATCAGCTTGTGCAGTTCCGGCATGCCATTGGCGCTCGGGCCCTGAAAGCGCACCACGGCCACGATGTCGCGGAAGAGTTCGCCAGCCTTGAACGCGGCGTGCAATTCCTCCTGCGAATGGAAAACGCGCGCTGGCGCTTCGATGACGTGGCGTTCGGCGGCGACCGCCGAAGTCTTGATCACGGCGCGTCCGAGCGGCCCGTCGAGCACGCTGAGGCCGCCGGTGCGCTGGAACGGATTTGCGGCGTCGCGCAATATGCTGTCATCGCCGCTCGCTTTGGCCGCTTCGCGCCAGACGATTTGGCCATCCTCGCCAAGGCCGGGTTCGACCATATAATCGGAGAGCCCATCGCCCCAGACAGTGCGGACGTCCGGGTGCAGCAGCTTTGCGCCAAGCAGCGATCGGATCAGCAGCGGCACGCCGCCCGCCGCGTGGAAATGGTTCACGTCGGCCTTGCCGTTGGGGTAGATGCGGGTCAGTAGCGGCGTGACCGCGGCGAGATCGGCGAAATCATCCCAATTGAGCGCGATCCCTGCGGCCGCGGCCATGGCGACGAGATGGATCGTGTGATTGGTCGAGCCGCCGGTCGCGTGCAGGCCGACGACGCCGTTGACCACCGCGCGCTCATCGACGATATGGCCGATCGGCGTGTATTGATTGCCTTGCGCGGTGAGGTCGAGCGCGCGCCGCGCGCCAAGCTCGGTCAGCGCGTCGCGCAAAGGCGTATTCGGATTGACGAAAGACGCGCCGGGCAGATGCAGGCCCATGATCTCCATCAGCATCTGGTTCGTATTGGCCGTACCATAGAAGGTGCAGGTGCCCGGCGCGTGATAGGCCTGGGCCTCAGCCTCCAAAAGCGCGGCGCGATCGACCTTGCCTTCGGCGTAGAGCTGACGAACCTTCGCCTTCTCGTCGTTGGCGAGACCCGACGGCATTGGCCCGGCCGGCAGGAACACCGCCGGCAAATGGCCGAAGGACAAGGCGCCGATCAACAAGCCCGGCACGATCTTGTCGCAGACGCCGAGGTACACGGCGGCGTCGAACATCTGGTGCGATAAAGCGACGGCGGTCGAGAGCGCGATGACGTCGCGCGAGAACAACGACAGCTCCATGCCCGCTTCGCCCTGGGTGACGCCGTCGCACATCGCGGGCGCGCCGCCGGCGACCTGCGCCGAGCCGCCCGCCTCCCGCGCGATCCGCTTGATGATCTCCGGAAAACGCTCGAACGGCTGATGGGCCGACAGCATGTCGTTGTAGGTCGTGACGATCGCGAGATTTGGCCCGTCGCCCTCGCGCAGCGCCTGCTTGTCATGCGGGCCGCAAGCGGCGAAGCCATGGGCGAAATTCGCGCAGCCGAGACGCTTCCTCGGCAGGGTCTTTGCGCCATAGGCCTCGATCTGATCAAGATAGCGTCGCCTGCTGTCCCGGCTTCGCCTGACGATCCGTTCGGTGACTTCGCCAACGCGCGCGTGAATATCCATTGTCTCGAACCTCTCAAAGCCAAATGGATTAAAGTCGCGGCGCCCGATTGGCGGCCGCGCGAGAATGCCGCTGTCCTTGTCGCCGATGGGGACGCGAACGGCAAGCGCCGGCGGCGCAGAGAGGCGCGCACCACGCCCGCGCCTTTTTGGCGACGCCGTTTCGCCCAATTGGCCCTCACAATCGCGCCGAGTGGCGTCTATTTCAAGGAAGGCCTCATGCGTCCCACCGTCGCAACCATTTTCCTGGCAGGTTCTTCTCTTCTGGTTCTCCTCTCAGCCGCCCCTGCTCTCGCCGCAGAAATCGACGCTGTTTCAACGATCGACGCGGTCACGGTCTATCCGGACGCCGCTATCGTCACGCGTCTTGCAACCGTCGATCTTCCTGAAGGCGACAGCGTTGCTGTCTTCAAGGATTTGCCCCTGGCCCTCGATCCCGCGTCTTTGCGCGTCGCCGGACAAGGAGAAGCGAAAATCGCGATCGGCTCGGTCGACGCCAATGTCGAGCCGGCTTCGACAAAGGCGCCGAACAGCGCGATCGAGGCCAAATTGGCGGCGCTTCGCGACGAACGGGAGGCTTTGCGCTCCACGATCGACGCGTTGCAGGCAAAGCGCGAGATGATCCTCGCCTATTCGAAAGCGACGCCCGAGAAACTGACGCTCGACGCCAAGCCCCTCGACGTCAATCAATGGAGCGCCGCCTGGGATACGGTCGGCGCCGCGCTCGCCAAACTTGGCGAGGAGCTGCGTCCCGTCGAAGCGCAAGCCAAGACGCTCGATGACGAGATCAAGGCGCTCGAAGCCGAACGTTTGCGCCCCGCGTTCCCGACCGCGCCCCGCCGCGCGGCCAAAATCGCGCTTTCGACCACGGCGGCGAACCGCGCGACGATCACCCTCTCCTATCGTATCGCCGGCGCCGGATGGCTTCCGACCTACGACGCTTTCCTCGACACGAGTGGCGCGAAAACCGTAACGCTGGCGAAGCGCGCGCTCCTATCCCAGCGAACGGGCGAAGACTGGAGCAATGTGTCGCTCACCGTTTCGACCTCGCGGGTCGCAGGTTTGGCGGACGCGCCCGAAGTGCGGCCCGTCAAGATCGATTTCTGGCAACCGCCGATCGCCTTTGCGCCGGCCGAGCCGAGCGCAAGGACGTTGGACGCCGCCCCGCAAGTCGCCGCGGCGCCGCCGCCCGCGGCAAAGGCGTTAGCCGCTCCACAGAAGGCGCCGGTTGAAGCCGAAGAGACCGCATCGCAAGGCGAGAGCAGCGCCTATAGCGCTGAATTCAAAGTCGCCGGACGGATCAGTCTGGCTGGCGACGGCGCGCAGAAATCCTTCCTGCTCGCGCGATTCGAAGCGCCTGCCGCAATCCTCGTCAAGGCCGCGCCCGGCCTCGATCAGACCGCCTATCTTGAGGCTCATCTGGCCGGGGCGAGCGACACGCCGCTGCTCGCGGGCGAAGTCGCGCTTCATCGCGACGACATGTTCGTCGGTCGCAGCCGCCTTGGTTTCGTCGCGCCCGGCGACGGGCTCGATCTCGGCTTCGGCGCGGACGACAAGATCAAGGTGACGCGCGCGCCGGTCAATCGCAAGGAGAACGAGCCGACCTGGTTCAATCAAACCAAGGTCGAGACGCGGGAATTCAAGACGACGATCAAGAACCTTCACGATTTCCCGGTGAAGGCGCAGGTGATCGACCAGCTTCCCTATTCGGAGAACACGGCGATCACAGCCGAGCTTCTGCCCGCCACGACGCCGCCGACCGAGAAGCAGATCGCCGACAAACGCGGCGTGATGAGTTGGACATTCGATCTTCAGGCCGGCGAAAGCAAAGAGGTGCATCTCGCCTACCGGATGAAATGGCCAGCCGATCGCGACGTGGTGATCGGCAGCGCGTTGGGTCTAACCCCCCGGCGCTGAAGGCGGCCTCGCCAAACGCGCCGGGATCGCCGTTGCGCTTCGCTGCGCCGCTCGCTACCGGTCGCGCAGCATGTGCCCGTCGAGCGCAAAGGCGCGTCGCCGACGCAAGACTTGCGCCGCGTCGGGCTTCGCCGGTCCTACGCGGGCGGGCGCGGCCCGGCTCGGCGCGGGCGCGGCGGCCGGGTCGAGTACGGGATCGACGACGGCCCGCTCAATGCGCTGCGCGCCGATCATCGCAGAGACGATGCGCCGCGCCGCAACAGGATGCAGAGCGTCCTTCAATCGAGTCAAGGCGCCGAGCCGTTTGTAGTCGAGAGTGACCGCATCGCCGAGGAGCAAAATGCGCATCGTCGCATCCTCCGGCGCGCCAAGCGCGGCGAGCGCGACGGCGAGGGGTTCGCCGGTCGACTCAGCGACGATGCGTTCCGCAAGATCCCCGTCGCAACCCAGCGCTTCGGCCAGAGTCGCGACGAACAAGGCCGGCTGGCGCGCCAGCGCGTACCGCTCGAGCTTGGCGGCGGCGCCGGCGGAACGAGGCCAGGGAGACGAGGGCGAGGACCGCACGAGCTCGGCGCGTTGCGCGGCTATCAGCATGGCCGCGCGTTGCGTCGACGACGCATAGAGGAACAAAGAAGCGAGCTCCAGCGGCGCGCTCCCGCGCGCGAGCAGCGCACGCGCCAGCTCTTCATCGCGTTCCGCCCGCCGCGCCAGATCGATCAGGATTTCGGTTGAGATCGGCGCCGACGGATTGTCGGCGAGCGCGAGCGCAATCTCGGGTTCCGGCCGCGGCGCCAGGAGGCCGATCATCTCCTCGTCGAGATCGCTGCGTCTGGCGACGGCGCAGGCTTTAGCCGGTTCACCGCCGATTGCGGCGACCAGGAGCGCGCGTCTCATCGCGACGGCGCGCTCCAAGACCACGAGGGCGGCCGCGCCGCCGCGACCGAGAATCAACTCCAAGATTGCGACGGGCGCTGCGGGCCGCGGCGCGATCTTTCGCGCGACGATCAGTCGCGTCGCCGGATCGCAGTCGACAATGAGGGGCAACGCCTCTTGCTCGTATCGCGCGGTCGCCTCCCGCGACGGCGCCGGATCATTGATGAACCGATCGGTGGCGACGCGCAGCAGCACGCGCCGGGCCTCGGGGTCCCTCCGCCCTTCGAGCGAGGCGAGGAAGGGAAGCTGCGTACGTGTTGGAAAGGACACAGGCGCCCAACTCCGTTCACGATGAACATGACGTCGCGACAATATCGCGATCACATTGACCGATCGTTAACCTTCGCGCGGGTTTACTGACGCGCGAGGCGCCGCCATTGGGGAGGCGGCGTTTCGGGAGATAAGGCTATGGGCGATTTGGTGATGTTTCGACCGCCCTCGAGCGCCACGCCGCGCATGGAGGCGCCGCGACCGTCGGAGGGGGCGAAGATCCTTTTCTTTACCGGCGTGCGCTACGAGCGCGCCAAGCCGGCGTCGACCGGCCATGCCAACCAAACGCCGCCCGAAGGCGGGCTCAACGGCGCCGCCGGGCGCGGGAAACGCAAGCGCCGGGCCTGATTCGCAAAATCCGGCCAGCCCAAATCGCGCCGGCAGTATTTCCTCACCGTCAAAACCGCTTGACCATCGCCGGCCGGTTCGCGTATCGCCATCAGCGGGACACCTCTCCCCAACGAGAGGCGCCCATCTGAAAGGATGGTTAAGATGGCGAATGCTCCGGCCGCGCGGCCGCATAACGCGCGTTTTTCTTCCGGCCCCTGCGCCAAACGGCCTGGCTGGACCCCCGAAATCCTTAAAGACGCGGCGCTCGGCCGCTCGCATCGCGCCAAACTCGGGAAAGCCAAGCTAAAGCTTGCCATCGATCTCACGCGCGAGGCGCTCGAAGTCCCTGCCGACTATCGCATCGGCGTCACGCCCGGCTCGGACACCGGCGCGGTCGAAATGGCGCTTTGGTCCATGCTCGGCGCGCGCGGCGTCGACGTTCTCGCCTGGGAGAGCTTCGGCGACGGCTGGGTCTCCGACATCCTCAAGGAATTGAAGATCAAAGACGCCCGCGCGTTGCGCGCGCCCTATGGCGAGCTGCCCGATCTTTCTCAGGTCAATTTCGACAATGACGTCGTCTTCACCTGGAACGGTACGACTTCGGGCGTACGCGTCCCCGATGGCGACTGGATCAAGGCTGACCGTCAGGGCCTTACGATTTGCGACGCCACTTCCGCAGCCTTCGCGCAGAAGCTCGACTGGGCCAAGCTCGACGTCGTCACTTTCTCCTGGCAGAAGGCGCTCGGGGGCGAAGCGGGGCACGGCATGATCGTGCTTGGCCCCCGCGCCGTCGAGCGGCTGGAAACGTACAAGCCGGCCTGGCCGCTGCCGAAAGTCTTCCGCATGACCAAGGGCGGCAAGCTGATCGAAGGCATATTCGAAGGCGAGACGATCAACACGCCGTCGATGCTCTGCGTCGAGGATTATATCGACGCATTGCAGTGGGCGAAGGGACTCGGTGGCCTCGCGGCGCTGCTGGCGCGCGCCGATTCCAACGCGAAAGTCATCGCCGATTGGGTCGCTCGGACGCCGTGGGTCGAATTTCTAGCCCGCGTCCCGGCGACGCGATCGAACACCAGCGTTTGCCTCAAAGTCGTCGATCCCGTCGCCGCCGCCCTGCCGGCCGACGCCCAGGCCGCCTTCGCCAAGGGCCTCGCTGCTCTTCTCGAAAAGGAAAAGGTCGCGCTCGACATCGGCTCGTACCGCGACGCGCCGCCTGGCTTGCGCATCTGGTGCGGCGCGACGGTCGAGACAAGCGATCTCGAAGCGCTGACCCATTGGCTCGACTTCGCTTTCGGCGAGGAGAGGGCCAAGCTCGCCAAGGCGGCGTGACGGCGCATTGTCGCCGAAGCTTGTTCTCCCGCGCAATCAGCGCGGGAGGCTCTCCTGAGGTTTCAGCCGCGCATTTGCGCTTCGCCCATCAGAGGCGGAAAAGGACCACGCCATGCCCCGCGTACTCATCTCGGACAAATTGTCGCCCGCCGCCGTCGAAATCTTCAAGGAGCGCGGCGTCGAGGTCGATGTGAAACCTGGTCTCGACAAGGAGGAACTCGCCAAAATCATCGGCGATTATGACGGGCTCGCCATCCGGTCGGCGACCAAGGTCACCGCCAAGCTGCTCGAAAAGGCGGCGAGGCTCAAAGTCGTCGGCCGCGCCGGCATCGGCGTCGACAATGTCGACATCCCGGCCGCGACCGCGCGCGGTGTGATCGTCATGAACACGCCTTTCGGCAATTCGATCACCACGGCCGAGCACGCCGTGGCGCTGATGTTCGCTCTCGCCCGCCAAATACCGGCCGCCGACGCATCCACGCAAGCGGGCAAGTGGGAGAAGAATCGTTTCATGGGCGTCGAGATCAGCGGCAAGGTTCTCGGCATCATCGGCTGCGGCAACATCGGCTCAATTGTCGCCACGCGCGGCATCGGCCTCAAGATGCGGGTGATCGCTTTCGATCCCTTCCTCAATGAAGATCGGGCGGCCGACCTCGGCGTCGAGAAAGTCGAATTGGACGATCTCTTGAAGCGCGCCGATTTCATTACGCTGCATACGCCAATGACGGCGCAGACCAAGAACATTCTCTCGGCCGAGAATCTCGCCAGGACCAAGAAGGGGGCGCGGGTCATCAATTGCGCGCGCGGCGGTCTCGTCGATGAACACGCGCTTCGCGCGGCGCTCGATTCGGGCCATATCGCCGGCGCCGCTTTCGATGTTTTCGTCGAGGAGCCGGCGACGAGCAATCCGCTTTTCGGCCACCCCAATGTCGTGGCGACGCCGCATCTCGGCGCCGCGACGAACGAGGCCCAGGAGAATGTCGCGCTGCAGGTCGCCGAACAGATGTC
>DASZFX010000431.1:0-22831 GCA_035939375.1 Roseiarcus sp. | reverse complement strand
CGAGGACGCGGTCGTTCACCGCGTCGCGGCCCGGCTGGACCATGTCGATGCGCCGAGCGCCCTGATCCGCCAGACCTTCGCCGAATTCGTCGGCCGCGATCCTTCGCTCGGCGAAGCCTTCCGCGCGGACCTGCTGGCGGTCGCCGACCGCGACCCGGCCTGCCACCGGATCATGGAGCCGCTGCTCTATTTCAAGGGTTTTCACGCGCTACAGGCCTATCGCCTGTCGCATGCGCTGCTGCGCGCCGGGCGCAAGGATTTCGCCCTCTATCTGCAAAGCCGCGCCTCCGCGGTGTTTCAGACCGACATCAATCCGGCGGCCAAGATAGGCAAGGGCATTTTCCTCGACCATGCGACGGGCCTCGTCGTTGGCGAAACCTGCGTCATCGAGGACGATTGCTCGATCCTGCAAGGCGTGACGCTTGGCGGCACCGGCAAGGAGACCGGGGATCGGCATCCGAAGATCCGCTGGGGCGTGCTGATCGGCGCCGGCGCGAAGATCCTTGGCAATATCGAGGTCGGCCATTGCGCGCGGGTGGCGGCAGGTTCGGTCGTGCTCGCGCCGGTGCCGAACAACAAGACGGTCGCCGGCGTTCCAGCGCGCATTGTCGGAGAAGCCGGCTGCGCCGAACCGGCGCGCACGATGAACCAGATCATCGCGGAGAAACTGATCGAACCGTGAGGGGCTTTCTGGCCTCAGCGTCGTGCCGGGACGATCATGGCGGCGGGCCAGCTTGCCGCACGCCGTCGTTTCGTGGCAAGCCTCCCGCCAGGGGCGCGAAAGCGCCAGGATGAGCATCGGGCCAATGGACAAGAGCGAAATCCTCAAATTGCAGGCGCATCTACGCCGCTGCTTCGGCGCGACGGGCTTGAAGGTCGTCCCGAGTTCGAAATCGAAAGAGTCGGCCGACGTCCATCTCGGCGAACGCAAACTTGGGACGATCACGGTCGACGACGAGGACGGCGACCGCTCGTTTTCGTTCGAGATGAAGGCGCCGGTCGAGCGCCATGTCCTGCAGGACTACCTCCGCCGCCTTTTCGAAAACGACAAGCTCAAGGTGATGGCGCGGGCGCGCAAGACCGATTCGGCCGAACTCAACAATGGCGAGGACTTCCTCGGCGTACTCTCCGCCGACGACGCCAAGGGCGCGACCTTCACCTTGCAGATGGCGATCCTCGATTTCGACCTCGAAGATTTATGAGCATGCGGAGTTGAGGTTGCGTCGAGCGGAGCGCGGAGCATCGGATGGCCCTCCATATTCTCGCGGCGACGGTCTATTTCGCGCTCTATGCGATGCTGCTGGTCTTCGCCTTCCGCTATTTGTTGACCGGCCGCTACATGCCGGCCCATGCTCGGGCGACGGGGCACGACTGGGGCTCGCTCAATCCGGGGACTCAGGCGGTCGTCTCCGCCATGGCGCGAGTGGTCGGCGCCGGCATGCTGACGACCGCGGTGACCGGCGGCCTCATCACGCTCGGGGCCGCGGTCACGGGCTTCGCCTGGCTCAAATACATGGCGCCGGTGCCGGCGATCGTCTTTTGCGCGCCGACCCTGCACGCTTCCTATGTACTGAAAAAGGCGGCCGCGGTCGCAACGCCCATGACGCCTTCGCTGATCGCTCTCGCGCTCTCGGTCGCCGGCTTCGTGCTGTGGTGGAAGTGAAGGGCGCGCCTTACCGGCGGGGCAGGCGCGAACCGGATCGCATTTCATAAGGAGCGCCGCATGGCGGATGACCATAAGATCGTGATTACGCCTGCCGGGCGCCGCGTGAAGGTTGTGTGGCGCGGGCGCATCGTCGCCGATAGCGCGAGCGCTCTTTCCCTCAAGGAACATGTCTATCCGCCGGTCTTCTATATCCCGCGCAAGGACGTTGACATGAGCCTGCTTCACCGCACGCCGTCGCATACGACGTGCCCATATAAGGGCGAGGCGAGCTACTATTCCCTGGCGGGGGACGGCGTCATCGAAAAGGACGCGGTATGGACCTACGAGACGCCGCTTCCCGGCGTTGCTTCGATCAAGGAGCACCTTGCTTTCTATCCGAACAAGGTTGAGATCGGGGAAGGGTGAGCCGTCGGGCCATACCGAGAGAAGGCTTTGATCGACGCAAAGGCGAATATGTCGCGCGCTGAATTCAAAGCGGCGCGGGATTTCCTCCTGGCCCATGGCGCCGATTATGACGCGGCGTGCCGGGGCTTTCGCTGGCCGAGGCTGAGCGAGTTCAACTGGGCGCTGGATTGGTTCGACGGCGAACTCGCGGTCGCCGGTCCCGATGGTCTCGCCTTGCGCATCCTGGCGGAGCGCGTCGAGAGCTTTACTTTCGGCGAGCTTTCCGCCGCTTCATCGCGCATCGCCAATTCTCTTCGCGCGCTTGGCGCCAAGCGCGGCGACCGCCTGCTGCTGATGCTCGGAAACATCGGCGCGCTTTGGGAGACGATGCTTGCGGCGATGAAGCTCGGCCTCGTCGTGATTCCGGCGACGACCTTGCTCGCGCCGGACGACATTGAGGACCGACTCAAGCGCGGCAGAGCGCGCTTCATCGTCGCCGAAGCCGCCGACGCCGCCAAATTCGCCGGCCTCGGCGATCGGGCGACGCGCATCGCCGTCGGCGAGGCGCCGGCCGGCTGGCTCAGCTTCGCCAGCCTTCGCGAGGCCAGCGCCGATTTCGCGCCGGAGGGCGCAACCAATGCCGACGATCCGCTGCTCCTCTATTTCACCTCGGGCACGACGGCGAGGCCGAAGCTCGTGCTGCACAGCCATCAGTCGTACCCGGTCGGGCACCTGACGACCATGTTCGGCCTCGGCCTCAAGCCCGGAGACGCGCATCTCAATATATCCTCGCCGGGCTGGGCCAAGCACGCCTGGTCGAGCTTCTTTGCACCCTGGAACGCGGGCGCCGCCATTGTCGCGCTCAACAAGCGCTTCGAGCCGCGCGCCACGCTCGAAGATCTCGTCGCCCATGGCGTGACCAGCTTTTGCGCGCCGCCGACCGTCTGGCGCCATCTGATCCAATTCGATCTTTCGCAATGGAAAACCGCGCTTCGCGAAGTCAATTCCGCGGGCGAGCCCCTTAATCCGGAAGTGATCGACCAGGTCCGCCGCGCATGGGGCCTGACCGTCCGCGATTCCTATGGCCAGACCGAGACAACGATGCTGGTCGGCAACTCGCCGGGGCAGAACATTAAGCCCGGCTCGATGGGCCGGCCGCTGCCAGGCTATCGCGTCGTGCTGGCGGATGCGGACGGCGCCGCCGGCCAGCAGGGCGAAATCTGCATTGCGCTCGACCAGCGTCCGGTCGGCTTGATGCGCGGCTATCAGGACGATGCGGGCGCGGTACTTCCGCTCGAAGGGGCCCTCTATCGAACCGGCGACGTCGCCGAGCGCGACGACGACGGCTACATAACCTATATAGGCCGCGCCGACGATGTGTTCAAATCCTCCGACTACCGCTTGAGCCCGTTCGAATTGGAGAGCGCGCTGGTCGAGCACGAGGCGGTCGCTGAAGCCGCTGTGGTGCCGGCGCCGGACCCGATCCGCTATACGATCGCCAAGGCCTATATCGCGCTTGCGCCGGGCCACAGAGCGGACCGCGCCACTGCGCTCGCCATCTTCAAACATGTGCGCGAGCGCCTCGCGCCCTTCAAACGTGTGCGGCGGATCGAGTTCCACGAATTGCCCAAGACGATCTCCGGCAAGATCAGGCGGGTCGAACTGCGGGTCCGGGAGAACGAACTTGCGCGAACAAACAGCCGTGCTGCGGGCGAATTCCGCAGCGACGAGTTTCCCGAGCTGGGATGACCGGGTTGAGCCGCCGACACACCGGCGCGCCTTGTTTAAAGAAAGCGCCGCTATGTTCGTGGAGCCGCATCATAGCCGCCACAGCCGCACCGCTTCGGCGCGCTGCCAGAGCAGGAGCGCCGGGGCCCCGATGACGATGTCGCGCGCCCGTTTGACGAGCGATAGGGCTAGGGCGTCGGCGACTTCGAGTCCGACGAGGGGCGCAAGCAGCGCATAAGTACCCTCTTGGACGCCGAGGGCGTTGGGCGCGAAGAAGCCGAAGCTGCGCGCGGCAAAGAGCAGGCTCTCCAGCGCCAATGCGGCGGGATAGGAGACTGGCGACCCGAGGAGGCGCAACGCCAGCCAGGCTTCGCCGGCGACGCCGAGCCAGCCGACAAGATGGAAGAAGAGCGCGCCGCCGATCGCGCCGGGTTGGCGCGCGATCGCGCCCATGAGCGCAAACGCCGCCTCCGTATCGCCGAAAATGACCAGCCAGTTCCGCAAGGCGGCGCGCGCCGGCGCAAAAAGCCGTGACCCGCTTTGCGCCAGAAGCGCCGCGATCGCGATCAGCGCGATCAAGACGGCAAGCCCGCCCGCCGCCGGGCGGATCAAAGCGGCGTCGGGCCGCAGCCCGTTTAGCGCGACGAGGCCAAGGAGGATGAAGGCGAGTTGCGCCGCAGCCTCCGTTGTCAGATCGACGAGCATGGAGGCCGCAGCTTCCAGGCCCGTCGCGCCGGCGAGGATCGCCGCCCGCGCGCCGACGGCGAAGCCGCCCAACTCTGAAAGCGGCAACACTTCGGCGCCGGCGTCGCGCAAGACTCGCGCCATGACCATGCCGGGAAGACGCGCGCGCGACCCCGTCGGCAGGCAGAAGCGCCAGCCAAGGCCGAGCACGACGACGACCGGCGCATGGGCAAGGCAGAAGAGGAAGAAGCCGGCTGCGCCGAGGCGCACAAAGCCCGCGGCAATGTCCCCAACGCCGAAGGCGACGACAAGCGTGACGCTGGTCGCAAGGCCGACGATGAGCGCGGCGATCGAGAAGACCTTCACTGGGTCCGCCGTATTCAGACGAGCGGAACGGCGCCGCGATCAACCTCGAGCGCCGCGCCGATCTCCAGAGCCCGCGGCTCGTGGAGCCCGGGCGTCACAATCTGCATGCCGATCGGCAGGCCGTTCGCCGTCGCGCCCATCGGCAGCGACAGCGCGGCAAGGTCGAGATAGTTGACAAAGCGGGTGAAGAGACCTGGCGAGGTATTTTCATCATATTCGGCGATGAGCGGCGCGGGCAGGGGCGTCGTCGGCGCGAGAAGCGCATCGAAGCGCTGGAAAATCAGGCCGAAGGCCTGCTTCACCATGCGGCGATGCTCGAATAGCGCGTTCAACCGATGGGCGCGAATCTCACGCCCGGCGAGAATTCGGCGACGTACCGGACCATCCATGCGGCTCGTCGGACTTTCCGCGAAATGGCCGTTGAGGCGATAGGACTCGGCGGCCATGATCTCGCCGAGCGGCTGCGAGAGATCGGCCAGCGTCTCCGGCAGGATGATCTCCTCTTCACGCGCGCCGAGCCGGATGAGGCGCGCCCGCGTTTCGGCAAAGACGCGGGCGGTCTCCGCGTGAAGGGGAATGCCGGCATTGGCGATGATCGCAATGCGCAGCCCCTGGACATCTCCCGCGCCCCCGCGGGCGACCGCGCCGATCCGATCGGTCCAGCCCGGCGAGCGATCGTCCTGGGCCGGGGCGAGAACCGCCAGAAGCGCCGCGGCATCGGCAACGGTGTTGGTCATCGGGCCGATGGTGTCGAAAATCGGCGCCAGCGGAACCGTGTTGTTGATGTCGATGAGGCCGATCGTCGTCTTGAGGCCGACGCAACCGCAAAAGGACGCCGGCAGGCGCACGGAGCCGCCGGTGTCGCTGCCGAGCGCGGCGGGAACGAGGCCGGCCGCGACCGCGACGCCCGAGCCGCTCGAAGAGCCGCCCGGCGTGCGCGGGTGGGCGCGGTCGCGCGGATTGAGCGGCGTGCCCATCGTCTCATTCGTGCCCCAGCCGCCGAAAGCATATTCGACCGTGTGGGTCTTGCCGAGGATGATCGCGCCGGCGGCGCGAAGGCGCGCAACTGTCGGCGCATCGACCGCGGCCGGCGGCGCATCGGCGCGAGTAAGCGAGCCGGCTTTGGTCGGCAGTCCGGCGACGTCGATGAGGTCCTTGACGCCGATCGGAACGCCGGCGAGTGGCCCCGGCGAAGCGCCGCTGGCGATCAGCGCGTCGACGTGACCGGCGTCGATCAGCGCGCGTTTGGCGTCGAGCGTCACGAAAGCCTTCAGCGCCGCATTCTCGCGCTCGACCTCGGCCAGCGCGCGCTCCGTGATCCTTGTCGCGCTCGAAGCCCCGCTCGCGAGCGCCTGGCGCACCTGGCTCAATGTAAACAACTTGTCGACCATGACCCCTCGCTTGTCGTGAAAGACCGTGGCCGATCGGCGCGCGGCAGGCAAGGGGCGCCGGCGCCGCCCAGAGCGCTGAGCGCCTGCCGCCCTAACGGCGCGCCGATTGGAGGAGGCCGCGCGCGCCGGCCATCAGCTTCTCCCATTCCGAAAGCAGATTGGCCGAGAAGCGCAATTCGACGTTGAGTTCGTCGAGGCGGAAGTCCTCGATGCAGAAATTGGGCGTCGTGCGGTGCTGATCGGGCTGACCGCAACGCGCGGCGAATTCGCGGCCCTCGGGCGCCGCGAAATAAAATTCTTCCCCTTCGAACGGGCTCCCGGCGAGGAAGCCGCGCGCGATCAGTCCGCCCGGATGGGTCCATTCGTTCGGGTCGAGAAAACGCGCATAAAGCTTGACCGGGCGGTCGGCGGGATCGAGCGTCAAATCGGCTTGGCGGATCGTCACAAAGACCAGCCGGTCATGGCGCTCGGCAAGGTCGGTCGCGCTGACAATGTCGCCGAGATCGCCGGCCGGCGCGAAATCGGGATAGAAGGCGGCGATATCCAATCTTTCGAACCGTCCGCCATTGCGGGACGCGGCTCGGAAATAGCCGTTCGGCAAAGTGAAGGACGAGGCGCCGACGCTCGCCTGGATCGTCGAAGCTGGCGCAGAGGCCGGATGGAGCGTACGCCAGAAGACATAACCCCCGGCGATCGGCAGAGGCAGCGCGCTTACGCCCAGGAGAATGGCGATGATCTTGAAAGGCGCTTGCACCGATCCGGCGTCCGGCGAATCAGGAAAATGAATGCGAGAGTAGCGCGAGAGACGGCGCGCGGTCGATGCGTCGATGAGCGAGCGGCCGCTTCGGGCGCGTGCCGGCGCTGGCCTCGCCAGGTCCGAGGTCGAACCGGTCCGCGGCCGCCGCCGGCCGGGAGGGTTCCTCATTTCGGGCGCCCGACCGCAGGCAAAGGCAGCGCCGACGAGCCCAGCCGCGGCGCCGAGGTACGTAAGCCGGCCGCTCGCGCATCGTCAGCCTGCGTAAGACCAGTCCGCCGGCTTCCTTGGGCGCTGAAGTCGTGACGACGTCTGCTATAAGCTCGATCCCGAAGGAGAATCGCGATGCCCCTCTATTCGCTCGACGGAATTGGCCCGAGGCTGCCGCCTGAGGGGCGCTATTGGATCGCGCCCAGCGCCAATCTCATCGGCAAAGTGTCGCTGGGCGAGGATTGCGGGGTCTGGTTCGCGGCGACCCTGCGCGGCGACAACGAATGGATCACGCTCGGCGCGCGCAGCAATATCCAGGAAGGCTGTACGTTGCACACCGACATGGGCTTTCCGCTGACTGTCGGCGAGGATTGCACGGTCGGCCATAACGCGATTCTCCACGGCTGCGTCATCGGCGACGGCTCGTTGATCGGCATGGGCGCGATCGTGCTCAACGGCGCGCGGATCGGGCGGGGGTGTCTCATCGGCGCCGGCGCATTGGTGACCGAGGGCAAGAGCTTTCCCGATCATTCCCTGATCGTCGGCTCGCCGGCGCGCGCCTCGCGCCAGCTCGATGAAGCGGTGGTTGCGGCGCTGAAAGCCTCGGCCGCCCTCTATGTCGGCAATTGGCGGCGCTATTCGAAGGGCCTCGCGGCGTTCTAAAGGAGCGGGCGCGAGGGCCGGCTTCCACAGGCGCATCAGACCGGATCAATCAAGCCGGCGTCGTCAGCTTTGTCTTTCGTCGAACTAACGCGTTTGGAGACGCTCCACTCGCGAAGCACGTTCTCGGGCGCCGGCTGCAGAACTTCCCGGCCGGCCGCGCCGCTGAGCCAGGCGTCGAAGTCCCTTTCTTCCAGGATCGCGGGCATTCGATCATGGAATTGCGACATCCAGCGACTCGGCTGATGGATCAAAATCGTGCATGAGAGCGTGTCTTCGCCCGTCTTCGGGTCTCGCCATCGGTCCCAAAGGCCAGCCAACCCGATCAGGGCGCCGTCCGATCGCGTGAAATAGTGCGGCTGACGATCCTTCTTCTCGCCGGTCCATTCGTAGAAGCCCGACGCCGGGATGATGCAGCGTCGCTTGGCGCGCCAGGCGCCCTTGAATGATCCCTTGGTCTCGACTTCCTCGGAGCGGGCGTTGAACGTCGCCCACGAGAATGGCTTGTCAGGCGCCTTCGGGTCGGGTCGCCAAAAGGGCGGAATGAGGCCCCAACGCATCGAGACCAGTTCGCGGCCGGCGCCGCGATCGACGATCACGTCGACCATCTCCGTCGGCGCGACGTTGTAATGGGGCTGCATGTTGCTCGGCGGCGCGCCGAGGAGCTTCAACGCCGCGACAATTTCGCTCCAGGTATAGGCTTGTGTGAAGCGTCCGCACATGGGCGCTCAGGATCCGGCGGTCGTCATCATCTGGGCGACTCCGCCCGCCCCTTGCGCGCGTAGCCCGGCGACGCCGACTCGCGCAGCGCTCTGTTCTCTTCGATCAACGCCCCGACGATCGCGACGAGCTCGGTCACGGCCGCGCGCGGGTCGTCGTCGCAATCGGCAATGATCTTCTTTGCGACCTGCTCGATCGGCAGGCGCGGAAGACTGGAAAGGCCGGCGTCGATCTCCGCCGCATTCACTCGCCGCGTCATGATTGAGACCCGCCATCGCGCCGGTGTGGGAATTGATCCGAGGTTCTAACCTTCGCCGGGCGTTTCATAATAACGAAACTCGCTGTCAAATGTCTGGCGAGATGCTCGGCGGTGATCTTCGCCATAGGCTCGTTGCTCTGGCGAAATCGTTTGCGGCCGTCGAAACGCAGCGCAAATTCAAGCGCGAAGGCGAGTTCGTCGGGCGTTGCGGGCCTCAGTATTTCGTCGGGATCGGTCATCGGCAAAGGATGGCGCATTTTAGAGAACAAAGCAAGAACTACCGCAGCGCCTCATGGCGTTGATATTCAACCTGCGCGTGCGCCGCCGGCCGGTTGATTTCGACGAGCCGATGGGCACGATCGCGCCTTGCTTCAATATTGTCCCAAAGTACATCAGGCGGCTCTCTTCCGTCTGTTTTCTCGACGCTTCAGTACGTAGCGCGGAAAGGCCTCATCTATCTGCTGGCCTGGCGTCGTCATCCTCCAAAGCGCCGGCGCCGCGTGATCTTCGGCGGCTGTGTCGCCGCAGGTTAGAAAAAAAAGAGCCGGCCACGAGGGCCGGCTCAGGCGCGAAGCGGGATCTGGGGGAAGATCCGGCCTCGAACGGGGCGCGCTTTTCAGCGCGCTGTGTAAAGGGGCGCTTCGGTCGGCTCTCCCAGCATGACCCAGACGTTTGGGTCTTCCTGGCTTTGCCGTTTGACAAAGCGGTAGCCGGTCGCGGCCCAGGGTTTTGTTTCGTCGTTGAGATTGTCGAGGGCGAATTCTCCGGTGTTGGTACGCACGGTGAGCAGCGCGTGGCCTGCCTGGTTCTGATCCTTGACCACCGTCATCAGCAGGGACTGCCGCGGGTAGCCCATCTCCATGAGCATCTTGCGCTTGAGCAGCGCGTAGTCCTCGCAATCGCCTTTTCCGTCCATCGGATAGTCCCAGCGATCGACGAGATTCCAGTGATCCTGGTCGCTCGTCGGAGCGACATGGGCATTGACCCATAGATTGACGCGAGCGATGTCCTGCCGTGCGCGTGGGCTCCAGTCGATGTCGACCGCCGGCAGGCGTTCGCCGCCGCATTCGCTGTCATAACGGGAGCAGAAGTCGACCCAGCCGAAGGGCACGCTGGCGCGTGAACCGACCGCTGCATAGCGAAGATCAGGCGCGCTCGCGCTGGTCGGCTGGAACACGCTCAAGATCCCGCCGAGGGCCGCGGTCGCCGCGCCGGCCTTCAACAAGAACGACAACATCGAAGTCCCCCGCTTTTCTTACCCGGGGGACGATAGCGATGGCGTTTTGCCAACGATCGAAACAAAAGCCGCGCATTCTAACGATCGCGATTCATGTTTCTGCGCGCGCGAGCGTAGCCGATCGGCTCGCTCGAATGGGTCGGGAAAACGCCAAAATGGGCCGGCGTTCGGCCATATTTGTCGCGCCGGCGTTGATGGACGTTCAAGGAAAGAGCGCGCGCGGCGGTCGCGGCGATGGTAAACTTCAGCTTCGCCGGCGTGTTCTTGCCGGCAAAAGAGCTTCCATGGTTAGCAAATTGCGACCGCTGGGCGTTGCGGATCCGACCGCCCGTTTACCAAAGGCGTTTCTCGGATCGCCGGATCGGCGCTGAAGGCGGTTGACGACGGATCGGCCGGAACCGCCGCGCCGAAGGGAAACGCCAAAGGGCGAAACGCGCCCTGACGCCTCAGAGCCGGGTATTCTCGTCGAATGTATCGGCGGACAACAGCCGGGCGAATTCGACGGCGACGCCGCCGCTGAAATGGCGTACGACCTGCGCGGCCGTATCGCCGACGACGACGGGCGAGCCGATCGCCGGCGACGCCTCGACATTCATCGCGGCGCCGGAGATCGAAATGTCGACGAGCCGCGCGGCATGTTCCTGCCCGTCCGGCGTCTTCAGCGTCGTCCTGGTGAAATGCGGCGTGATGCGCTCGTGGCGGCGGTCCTCCGGCAGGCCCAGCGCCTGACGATTGACGAGCCACGTGAGCTGCTCGGCGAGCTTCTCGCGCTTGAGCACCGGCAGCCGCATCTGGATGGCGAAGCCCTTGTCGAAATGGCGCGCGACGACGCCCTCGATGCGCCCGATCTGGGTGAAATAGCCAACGACGCGCTCGCCGATATGGCCCTTGACCGCGCCCTCGATGGCGACGCCGCCAGGCGAAATATCGATCGTCCGGCACGGATATTCGTGCCGATCCTCGAGCATATACCGGCCGAGCAAGACGATTTTGACCCGTTGATGCCGGCGGCGCTCAAGCGGCTTGACGTCGACGAGTGGCGCTGCCCCGGCGATCACTTGCGCTCGCTCCTAAAATCCGCTGCGCGCGGCGCAAAGGCCGCGAAGAAGGACAATAAGATCAGACGGGTTAAAGCGAGATTACTTCTTACGACCGGCTACACAATTCAGGATTGTCCATCGGTCATCGAGAACGCCTGAAGATGGCCGCGCCGCATGAGGCGCGCTACGGCTTCGAGCCGGGTCTCGGGCGCGCCGCCGCCTCGTGTCGCCGCCAGGGCGGGGCCGTCGTCGTCGCGGCGGAGCACCCGCGTCGAATGAAGCGTCATCGGCTGGAGCGGCGCCAAGCCGAGCCAGCTGGGCGCGGCGGCCGGCGAGCAAAGGCCGAGGATGCGCGAATGGGTCGCGCCGCGATGACGCAAAGGAAGCAAGAGGAGTTCAAGCTCCAACGCCTGAAATCCGGTCGCTCGCGCCGAACTGCCGGCGACGATCGCGCTCGCTTCGTCGCTGACGAGCGCGAGCATGTTGGCGATCTCGGCCTGCGTCGCGCCCTGCCAGATCTCCATGAAGGGGCGGCCGCGCAACTCGCGCTGAAAGAGCGCGCTGATCCGCGCGCCTGCGATGCGAAACGGGTAGCCCGCGCCGCGGTCGACCTGGAGGATGAACGTATCGGCGAGGACGCCGCGGATCGCGATAGGATCGATCTCCGAGCGCTCGGGGGCGCTGCGGGCGCCGCGCAACGCCGTCCAGTATGCGAATAATTCTCGGCTCGACGTCAGTTTCATCTCACCCCCCATGATCCCGACTTCGAACGCAACGTCCCGTTTGGGCACGAACGAGCGCCTGTTTTGTCATCTCCGCGGCTCAGGAGCAGAGGCTGTGCCAAGAGGAGAGGCTTTCCGCGAAGGGCGTTTGATTAACGCGAAATGCGCAACGCGCGGCGGCGTGTTAATGATGAACTAACGCTCGCATTGCCTTGCAACCTGTCTTGAGCCAAGCTCTTTGGGCTGAAACGAGCCTCGAGCGTCTGCTCCGCCGCAAGGGTCTCATTTCTGGACAAATCGCTTCGCGGACCGCTCCCCCGCTCGAGGCGATGGTCCTTCTCTCCGGTCCGAATTGCGTCAGGCCCGGGGAGCGAACACGACAAGGAGGGCTCCGCTCCGGGCCCTCCTTTGTCTTGTCAGTCGCCTCAGCGCCTTCGCCATGCTATCGGGACCGACGTTTTCGTTCATGGTCCCTTATGCGTCCTCCTTCAGATGCGAGCCCGGCCGGCGAAGGCTCGCCCGTCAAGCGAGGCGAGCCCGCCTTCAACGCGCCCTTCGTCGTCATCGCGCTCGTCGTCGTGCTCCTCGCCATCCATACGGGCATGAGCTTTCTCTCGGACGCTGCGCAGGACGTCGTCGCGCGCCAGTTCGCCTTCATACCGGGCCGTCTGACCTTGGCGCTCTGGCCCGATGCGCTCCAGAGCCTGGGGGCGCGGGCGAACCAGGACCATGAGGCGCTGCGCCAGGCGCAGATCCTCAGGCAGTTGTTCTTCGAGGACGGCGCGAAAATCTGGACGCTTCTCACCTATGCGTTTTTGCACGGCGGCTGGACCCATGTCGGTCTCAATGTCGTCTGGATCGTCGCCTTTGGGCCGCCGGTCGCGCGGCGGATCGGCGCGCTGCGCTTTCTCCTCCTCTTCGCTTCGACCGCCATTGCCGGCGCGCTCGTCCATTGGGCGGCCAATCCTTTGGACGTCACGCCGTTGATCGGCGCTTCCGCAGGCGATTCCGGACTGATGGCCGCGGCGACGCGCTTTGTCTTCGAGCCGGGCGGTCCGCTTGGCGCGACGGGCTACTCACGCTCGGCCCCGCGCAACGACAATTTCGTCGCGGCGCCGCCGCTGGCGCGTCTCCTGCGCGAACGGCGCGTGCTGATGTTCCTCGGCGTATGGTTCATCGCCAACTTCATCTTCGGCGCCGGCTCGCAATTCTTAGGCCTTTCGGACGGCCCGGTCGCCTGGCTCGCTCATGTCGGCGGCTTTGTGTTCGGTTTTGTCGCGTTTCCGCTGTTCGACAGGCGGCGGCGAGGGACGTAGCTTAAACGCGAAGGCGCTCACCAGGAGAAGACGTTGCGCCGTGAACCAGGCGCGCTTGCGAGAGGCCCCACGACCCGCCAAGCCTATTGGGCGCTTCTACGAAGTCGCTCTCGGATTGCGGAGCCTCGTTTAGGGGGCCGTGAGGCGTTTGCCCGTCCGCTATCCCGCCTTGCGGTCGAGCGCCGGGGCCGCGGCCTCGACCTTCTCCTCCTCGACGGCCTCGGGCGCCGTCGCCGGCAGGCGCGCCAGCAGCGAGATCAAGGCGCGGTCGTTGACGACCGCCATGCGCTCTTTCGGCGTCAACCATTTGAGCACGTCTTCGAGCGTTTGAGCGTCGTTGAGCTTGGCCGCCGCCATCGCGGCTTCGGTTTCGAACTCGCCGCGTCTTCGGCGCGGCGCTTGCGGCAACAAAGCGTCATGCTCCTCGCGGAAGGCGGCGTCGTCATGCAAAGCCTTGATCCCGTCCTCGCCGTCATGGCCGTTGCGGGCGAGATCGAGGGTCAAGCTGTTGGCGCGCTGCACGATCGGGGGCGGCGAGAATTCTTCCGGCGTCGTCAGCAGGCCAAGACGCCGCAGCGCGACGCCGATCCACAATTGCCCGCTCGCCCAAGAGAGCGGGATCGCGAGGATCAGGCCGGCGATCGTCGGCGACATCCAGACGACCAGCGAGGGCGAGATGAGAACGCCGGCGAATAGAGTGACGACGCCAAGGACGACATGGGCGCGATGACGCCGGACGATGCTCTTGAAGGGGATGGAGCCGTCGTCGCGTCTTTGCGGATGCCATCCCGTATCGCGGCCGAACAGGATCTGCATCACCGAGCCGGATTGGATCACCATCATGATGGGCGCGAAAAGCGCCGAGAGGATCGTCTCGAGCAGCGCCGAGGCGACGAGGCGAAATCCGCCGCCGCAGGCGCGGCGCGTTGCCCCGTCGATCAGCGCGACGATGAGGCCGAAGGCTTTGGGCGCCAGCAACACGCCCATGGTCACGGCGAAGAGTTCGAGCGCGCGCTCATAGTCGAAGCGCGGCCAGGTCGGGAAAAGCGAGAACTCGTTGGTGAAATATTCGGGGCGGATATAGTGCGATTGCAAGACGAGGGCGATGCCGATGAGCAATTGTCCCATCCAGAGCGGCGAAGCCACATAGCTCATCACCCCGGTGATGAAATGCTGGCGCGAAGCGAGCGCGAAGCCTTTCGCCGGCAGAACGCGCAAGTGCTGCAGATTGCCCTGGCACCAGCGCCGGTCGCGCGTTGCGATGTCGATCAGCGAGGGCGGGCTTTCCTCATAGGAGCCGCCTATGGTCGGCAGCATATAGACCGCATAGCCGGCGCGGCGCATCAGCGCCGCCTCGACGAAATCATGGCTCAGAATATGACCGCCGAAGGGCGGGCGACCGCGCAGATTGGGCATTCCGCAATAGGCGGCGAAGGCCATGGTGCGGATGATGGCGTTATGACCCCAGTAATTGCCGTCGCGACCCATCCACAGGCTGAGGCCGCAGGCGATGACCGGACCTGTGATGCGCGCGGCGAATTGCTGCATCCGCGCGAACAGAGTGTTGCGGTTGATGATCAGCGGCACGCTTTGGATGATGCCGGCGTCGGGGTCCGCCTCCATCGCCGCGGCGAGACGTACGATCGTCGCGCCGGTCATGAGACTGTCGGCGTCCAGCACCACCATGTGGTCGTATTGGCCGCCCCAGCGCGTGACGAAATCGGCGATATTGCCGGCCTTTCGGTTCGTGTTCCAACGCCGGTGCCGATAATAGAGACGCTCGGCGGGCAAGCGCCGGCGCATCGCCGTCAGGGCGCGTTCTTCGGCGATGAAAATGTCGGGATCGGTCGTGTCGGACAAGAAGAAAAAGTCGAAGGCGTCGCCGCAGCCGGTGGCGCGCAAATCCTCGCAGATCGCCTGCATCGCCGCGAAGACGCGCGCCGGCGCCTCGTTGTAGATCGGCATGACGACGGCGGTTTTGCGGTTCAGCTCGGTTGGAAGGGGGAGGCGGCGGCCCCCGCGAAAAATGAGCCACAGGAAGCCGGCGACGCCGGAGGTGAAGGCGAGCGCGATCCAGGAGAAATTGAGGACGAAGAGCGTGACCAGCGCCCATTCGAGCGGCGTCACTTCGCCGATTTTGACGACGCCGTACATCTCGTTGGCGCCGTAAAGCGTAAGCGCGAATGCGCCGCCGAAAATGAAAAGACGCGACGCCCAAGGCGTGTAGGAAAGCTCGGGCGCCTTCGCCGCGCGCCGCTCGGCCGGCGAAAAATGCGTCAGCGACTGCGTCGGCATGGCGAGCGGCGCCTCCACCGGCATCGCCAGCCGGCTGATATTGGTCTCGGCGCTCACGCGGTCCATCGGTAGAGCCATGTTTCGCTGGCCGGCTTGCCGTCCGCCTCCAAAACAAGGCGCAACTCGCAATAGCCGTCCGAAGACGGCTCGATGTCGAATCTGACGCGGAAACTCATCCGCTCTTTCGACGGGAACGAGCGCACCGAGGTGATCCGGCCCGGACTTGCCGTGAGGTTCGGCTTGATTGCGGCCAGGACTTCGGCCTTGGCGAAATCTTCGCTGTGAAATTCGACCGTGAAGCGTCGCCACTTGCCGACCTTGCCGTCGCGCGAAGCAACGACATTGGCCAGCGGCGGTCGGGCCGGCGGCGCCCAACACCAGAACTGCCGATAGGCGAAGGCGATTTCGGCGTTGGCGGCCAGTCCGTTGCGCGGGCGCCAATAGGCGATGATGTTGTCGTTGTTCTCCGAGTCGGAAGGGATCTCGACCAGCCGCAACTCGCCCTGCATCCAATCGCCGATCGGCTCGATCCATAGCGAGGGCCGACGCTCCCAATGCTGGTCGTCGTCCTGATAGGCGTCGAAGGAGCGGTTGCGTTGCAGAAGTCCGAAGCCGCGCGGATTTTCGTCCGCGAAAGCGGAAATTTGCAGGGTCTCGCGATTCGAGACCGGGCGCCACACCCACTCGCCCTTGCCGGTGAGCATCTGCAATCCGCCGACCTCGTGCACGGCCGGACGAATATCGTCGGGCCTTATACGGTCTAAGGGACCGAACAAATAGGTCGCCGACATGGCGCCGAGGCCGAAATGATCGACGGCGGCCCGCGCGACCAGGGTCATTTCCGTATCGATGATCGTCGCTTCGCCCGGCCGCAGCGTGAACCGGTAGGCCCCCGTGAGGCTTGCCGAATCGAGCAAGGCGTGAATGACGAGGACATTGACGTTCGGCATGGGTTTCTCGATCCAAACCGCGCGAAAGATCGGAAATTCTTCGCCTTGGGCTTCGGCGGTGCGGATCGACAGACCTCGCGCAGTGACGCCGAGATTCTGGCCGCGCGCCTCGGCGCGAAAGAAACTCGCCCCTTGGTAGATGGCGACGACGAACGCGCCGCCGCCATCGGTCGGCTGCATGACCCGAAAGCCGGAAAATCCGATATCGGGGAGACCCGAGGGTATCACCAGTTTGCCGAAATCGAAGGCCGCGCTCTCGTAAGTGAGCTTGCGCGCGAAGCCGCCCTCGACGATCGAGATGTCCATCGGAATCGCGAAAATGAATCCGCGGTGCAACGGGTCGATCGTGAAGCCGACATTGTCGCCGCTCCACACCGCCGAGCCCGGCTTCGGCTGAATCGCGACATATTGATCGTAGGTCAGGCTGGCGAAGGGTTCCGGCAAGGGCGCCTTTGCGGCGTCGAAAGGCTTTTTGGCGAGCGTACGCGCAAGATCAATCACGGTGGTTGTGTCAAAGGGCGTCGGCCCGTTGGGGGGGTCGGCGGCGGGCGCCGCCTCCGCCGCCGCCGCGATCGTGGGGCCGAACGCCGAATGCGCCCCGCCAATGGCGCCGGCCATCGCCAGTTTGAGGAAATCCCGCCGCAGTTGCATCTTGGCCTACGCATCCTCCCGCGGGAGGGCCAGCTCGCGAAGGCGCTGCGATCTCCATAAGAAATGCGTGCTTAAACAAATAGTTACAGACACGTCCGGACCTGTTTGGGCAATGCCGTTGGAAGACTTTCTCTGTCTCTATAAACCATTATTGCGGCGCCGCGTTCCGATTTTCTAGCGATCTCCTGGACTTTCGATGGCGTTTCAAATTAAGGCGGTGGATGCCGCTGAAAGAAGCGACCGAAGGCGGCGCAAAGCCGCAGGATCGACCGTGACGAGGCCACAAAAGCGCAACTGCCTGGCGATCGTCCTCGCCGCCGGCGAAGGCACGCGCATGAGATCGTCGCGTCCCAAGGCGCTCCACCAGATCGCCGGCCGCGCCATGGTCGGGCATGTCCTGCAAGCGACACGCGAGGCCGGCGCCGACGCGCTGGCGATCGTCGTCGGTCCTGGGCGCGACGATGTCGTCGCGGAAACGAAAAGGCTCGTCCCGGAGGCGATGATTTTCGTTCAGGAGCAACGGCGCGGCACAGCCCATGCCGTTTTGGCGGCGCGGGCGGCGATCGAGGAAGGCTTCGACGATATTCTCGTCGTCTATGCGGACATTCCCATGCTGACCGCCGCGACTTTGCGGAAGTTGCGCGGCGGAATCGCGCTTGGCGCGGCTGTGGCGGCGCTCGGGTTCAGGACGCCCAATCCCGCCGGCTACGGCAGGCTCGTTGTTGCGGACGGACGATTGATCGCGATCCGCGAGGACAAGGACGCAAACGCCGCCGAGAAAGCGATCGACCTCGTCAACGCCGGGCCGATGGCGCTCGACGGCGCCCGCGCGCTCGACATTCTGACGCGCATCGGTTCGCGCAACGCACAGAACGAATTTTATCTGACCGACGCTGCGGCGATCGCCGGCGAGCTTGGGCTGACGGCGGCCGTCGAAATTGCAATGGAGGGCGAAACAATGGGCGTCAACGACCGCGCGCAACTCGCCGCCGCAGAGGCGGAGATGCAGAAGCGCCTGCGCGAACGCGTCATGCGCGAAGGCGCGACGCTGATTGCGCCCGAGACCGTGTTCCTCTCCGAAGACGCCAAGATCGGCCGCGACGTCGTGATCGAGCCGCATGTGGTGATCGGCAAGGGGGTCGAGATCGGGGAGGGCGCGGTGATCCATTCCTTCTCGCACCTCGAAGGGGCGAAGATCGGCGCTCACGTTTCGATCGGCCCCTTCGCGCGGCTGCGCCCCGGCGCTGACATCCGCCGCAAAGCGAAAATAGGCAATTTCGTCGAGGTGAAGAACGCCGCGATCGAGGAAGGCGCCAAGGTCAACCATCTTGCCTATATCGGCGACGCCCGCGTCGGCGCCGGCGCGAACGTCGGCGCCGGCACGATCACTTGCAACTACGACGGCTTCGACAAACATTTCACCGATATCGGCGCGGGCGCTTTCATCGGCTCCAATTCGGCGCTGGTCGCGCCGGTGAAGATCGGCGACGGCGCCTATATCGGCTCAGGCTCGGTGATCAGCGAGGATGTCGAGCCCGACGCCCTGGCGCTCGGGCGAGGCCGGCAGGCGGCAAAGGCCGGATGGGCCGCGACGTTCCGGGCGAGCCACGAGAAGAAGCACGCGTGAGGGAATGCTGCGTCGTTGACGGACGAACGGCGCGGCGAGGGTACGGGAGGGGTTTGAGAGGGTACGACCTTTGCCGATGAGCGGCGCTTGTCGCTTCTGATAAACCGCCAAATTTGCGCTATCCTGACCCATGGCCCTCTTCGAACTGACTCTTGCCCTCCTCCTCGGCGCCGTGCTCGTCGCAGGTTTGGCCCGCAAGCTCGCCGCGCCTTATCCGGCCTTTCTGGCGCTTGCCGGGGCGGGGCTCGCATTCTTGCCCCACGCGCCAGTCGTTGAAATCGAGCCGGATCTCGCCCTGGCGCTGTTCGTCGCGCCGGTCCTGCTCGATGCGGCGTACGATACATCGCCGCGCGATCTCAAACGCTATGCCGCTCCGCTGATCTCGCTGGTTTTGATCGCTGTCATCCTGACGACCGCCGCCGTCGCCTATGTCGGCTATCAAATCGCCGGCCTGCCCGTCGCAGCCGCCATCGCCTTTGGCGCGATCGTCGCGCCGCCGGACGCGGTCGCAGCCGCGGCCGTGCTCGGTCAATTGAGGCCGCCGCGCCGGACAATGGCGATCCTGCAATCGGAAAGCCTGCTCAATGACGCGACCGCATTGCTCATCTATCGCGCCGCCGTCATGGCGGCGACCGGATCGCTCGCCTTCGCCACCGCAGCGCCGATGTTCCTCCTTTCGGCAGCGGGAAGCGTTGTCGCCGGCTATCTCTTCGCGCGCGGCATGGGGCGCATCATTTCGCTCGTCGCCGACGCTGCGAGCACGACGATCATGCAATTCGTCGCGGTCTTCGCAGTCTGGATCGTCGCCGATCGCATCGGCCTTTCCGCCGTGATCACGGTCGTGGTCTTTGCGATGACCGTGGCGCAAGGCCCGTCCCGCCGCCTCGCCGCTCGCAATCGCATCAGCTCCTATTCGGTGTGGGAGACCGCGGTCTTCGTACTCAACGTGTTGGGCTTCGTTCTGATGGGCTTGCAGGCGCGCCCGATCCTCAACCGCCTTGCCGACGACAACAAGCACGGGGCCTTCGCGCTCGCCGCCGCGGCGCTGGCGACGTCGATTGCAGTGCGGCTCCTGTGGGTCTTGGCCTCGGGCGCCGCGACGCGGGCGATCCGCCGCTTGAAGGGCGTCGCGGGCGGCGAGGAGGGCCGCGATGCGCGCAGCGATCTCCTGATCGGCTGGTGCGGCATGCGCGGCCTGATCACGGTCGCCGCCGCGCTGGCCCTGCCGCAGGGCTTTCCCGGACGCGATCCGATCGTGCTCGCCGCCTTCTGCGTGGTGCTCGGCACGCTGGTCATTCAGGGCCTCACCGTGCGCCCGCTGCTCGGCCTTTTGAAATTCAGAGCGGACACCTCGGTCGAAGAGGAAGTCTCGCGCGGCCGCGTCGCGATCATGGACGCCGCGATCCAGAGCCTCGACGGCGACGTCTCCAAGGCCGCCGTTCTGGTGCGCAAACAATATGCGGCGGCGCGGGCGGTCGCTGAAAATACCGAGGCGCCGCAGGCGGCGACGGATTTCGACGAATTGCGCCTGCGCGCGATCGACAGTCAGCGCGGCGAGCTCGAGCGGCTGCGCCGGGAGGGCGCGATCGGCGATGAAGCCTATCATCGCCTGCAAGAGGAGATCGATTGGGCCGAGTTAGACGCCGCGCCCGCCGGCCGGTTCCAGTCGTTGCTGACGTAAAAGCGCGCCGTCGTTCCCGCGAAAGCAAATCCACTGGCGCGACGCGTCGAGGGTCGCTCAGGCCTTGCCCGCAGCGCGCGAGAGCTTTCGTCCGCGCAAGGCGGCTATCGCCTGCTCGGCGGCGGCAAGGCCGGTTCGATAGGCGCCGTGGGCGGTCGAGAAATCCTCGCGCGAGCAGGCTTCGCCGGCAAAAAAGAGACGATCCGCGACCGGCGCGGCGAGGGCGGCGCGACAATCGGCCTTGCCGGGCGCCGCATAGGAATAGGAGCCTTGCGCGAGCGGATCGCTCAGCCAGCCGTGCGCTCTGATCGGCTTCACCCGTCGTTTGAAGTCGGCGCCGAAAATGCTCGTGAGCTCGCCCAAGGCGAAGTCGAAGAATGCGGTCACGCCGCCTTTTTCGAGTTCAGCCGCCAGCCGGCCGCCGAAAAAACCTTCGATCATCGGCCACCCGAAAGGTCTGATATGGTACGCTGCGGTCTCAGTGCGGTCGGTATGGCCGAAGCAGCGGCTGTCCTTGTCGAATTGATCGGCGTCGGTCAGGGACAGGAACAATTTGTCGGCAAGGCCCAAGGGCAGGCCGCCCGCCGCTTCGACCTTCTCCGGCAGCACGGGCAGGAACAGATCGGCTCTATCGGCCAGAAGAGCGCTCGGCAGGGTGACGATCGCCGCGTCGGCGATCATCGCCCCTTCAGCGGTGTCGATGCGCAATCGCCTGCCGCTGTGGTCGATCCGCTCCGCTTTGCAGCCGAGCCTCAAGGGCAGGCCGGAGCCATAGCTGGCGACGAGCGTCCCATAGCCTTGGAGGACACGCCAGTTGACGCCTGTGTCCTGGAAACGCGCGAGATCCTGCAGCGAGACGCGGTCAAGCTCGGCCCCGCTGTAAAACGTGCTGACGGCGTTGATCATCGGGTTCCACCGCGCGCCTGGCTCCAGCAGGGTCGATGCGGCCCGATCCGGATCGGCCTCGCCGGCTTCGTCGCAGCGACGCCGAAAGCTCATCAGAGCTTCGACGAACGCGGTTTGTTCAGATTTGGGAAATCCGGTCTGGGCGTAAGCGCGCGTCCAGGGCGGCGGGGTGCGGTCGATCGTCATGCCCTGCGCCTCGGCGATTTCGCGCCAGGGATTGCGATCGGCCGAATGAAGCCAGCCACAGCCGAGATCGAGCGCGAGGCCTGAAGAGTCTTCAATCGTCCAGGCCCGCCCGCCGAGCCGATCGCGCGCTTCGAGGATGAGCGCCTCCACGCCGGCCTCGTGGAGCCGCCGCGCCGCGGCGACCCCGGCCGCCCCGCCGCCGATGACCACGACCTCGAATTCGTCCTTCGCCATGTCCCGCGCTTTCAGCGATTTGCTTGGCGGAAGATCGCATTTCGCGGCTCGGACGCCAATCGCGGCGCGGTCCTAGATCGCCAGCCGGCCCTGGTCTTGCGAAGCGCCGGCGTGGCGGCGCTCATGATCGAGCAGCCAGCGTTTGCGGTGAAGGCCGCCGCCGTAGCCGGTCAGGGCGCCGTTCGAACCGATGACGCGATGGCAGGGGACGACGATGCCGATCGGGTTCGCGCCATTGGCGAGGCCGACGGCGCGGCTCGCGCCCGGACGGCCGAGACTTGCAGCGAGCTGGCCGTAACTTATGGTCGCTGCGGGCGGTATCTTGCGCAAAGCCGCCCAGATTTCACGCTGGAAAGTCGAGCCGCCGGTCGCGGTCGGCACATTCGCCAGCGCATTGAGGTCGCCGTCAAAATAGGCCTCGAGCGCGCTTGTCGCCGGTTTCGGCGCGCCGCCCTCGGCCAGAAGGTAGGCGCCGTAATGGCGGCGCAGCAGCTCGGCCATTCGCGCCTCGTAGTCGTCGAAGTCGAGCGCCCGCAATGCGCCGGATTCGTCGGCGACAAGAAGGATCACGCCGATCGGCGAAGCCCGCCTTTCCAGCCGCAAACGCATCGCGCGACGCGGCGCCGCGGCGCTTGAGATCTGTTGTTCGGTGGGGCGGGTAAGACTTGGTTTCGGCGTTCTTGCTGTCATCCCGGCAGCCTAGCACGCCCGAGCGCGCGGCGGCGCTCGTGAAATCGAAACTGGCGCGGCGGAGCGTCGGCCGCCTGCGCCGGAGGGGACGCCGCCAAGACGGCTCCGCCGATGTCGGCGGCGGCTGGTCGCCTCGATCTGATCATCAGCTTCGGATAGGCTCCGCTTACACGAAGGAGGCGGACTCATGGCCTATTCAATCGGATGGGGTCCCGAGATCGGGGTCTTGGCGCATCGACGCACGAGCGCGAGAGAAGCCCTGGAGCTTGCCGAGGAACATGCCGCAGCTCACAAGGCGGTGGTCATTACCGATCTTCTGACCGGCGAGCCCATATCGCTGGACGACCTCAGAGAAAGGGCGGAACAAGAGGCCGACGAGGAGGAAAAGAAGAGAAAGAGCTGATATTGCTCGCCGATCACGTGGGGCAATGGCCCTCGGCCCTGGCGGCCCGCCAGTCGCCTGGTCCAGGCCCT
>DASZFX010000430.1:0-5683 GCA_035939375.1 Roseiarcus sp. | reverse complement strand
ACGATCGGTTGAAGGTACGCCACGAGCTCGTTGTTGGCGACGGCGCCGCGCAAATCGATCTCCAGGGCGCGGCGTCGCTGCGCAGCCTCGCTCATCGACGGATCGAACACCCGATAGGTCGAGCGCCCATCGGCCTTGGCGCGATAGAGCGCGATATCGACGTTCTTCATCAACTCCTCAGCCGTGACGCCGCTCTCCGTCGCGACAATGACGCCGAGGCTCGCGCCGATATGAATGGCGACGCCGTCGATCTTGTTAGGCGCGGAGAGAATGCGCACCAGGCGCGCCGCCAGCGCCTCGGCGTCGGCGCGGTCGGCGACGTCGCGCTGCATGACGGCGAATTCGTCGCCGCCGAGGCGCGCGATGTCGCGCCCGCCGCGCAAGGCCCCGCGCAGGCGCTTGGCCGCGATACGCAGCAACTGGTCGCCAGCCAGATGTCCCAGCGTATCGTTGACGTCCTTGAAGCGGTCGAGATCGATGCAGTGGACCGCGACCGTTCCGTTGGTCCGATCTTGACGCAACGCTGCGCGAAGAGAATCGAGAAAGGAATTTCGGGTCGCAAGGTCGGTCAGCGCATCGTAGTGAGCCATATGGGCGACTCGCGCTTCGGCGAGCACCCGTTCGCTCGAATCGATGACCGTACCCTCATAGTAGAGCGGCTCGCCGCTCGGCGAGCGCACCAGCCACGCAGATTCGGAGACCCAGATACGCTCGCGCGTGCGATGACGATGGATCTCGGAGACGAAATCGTCGACGCGTCCGACCTTGTCCATGAGCGTGCGAAATTCCGCTCCGCGATTGGGATCGACATACCATTCGGCGCCGATGTCGTTGACCTCTGCGAGCAACTCGGCTTCCGACTCGTAGCCGTTCAGCCGGACGAGCGCAGGATTGGCGCGCATCATCTTGCGTCCGTCGACACTCGATCGATAGATGCCGATGACGGCGTTTTCGAACAGGCTGCGGTGATCGGCTTCGGCGCGCGCGATCTGCGCTTCGCGCTCGCGCCGCTCGGTGATGTCCGTAAAAGTGCGCACACAGCCCCCGTCTGTGAGCGTGACCGTGCGTATTTCGAGAAGCGTTCCGTTCGGCCGGCGTCGCTCGTAGACCGGCGGGAATTGCGACAAGGGCGTTCGCCGCCAAAGTTCGACGAGCGCGGGATCGATCCCGACGAATTCCTCCGAGGCGATTTGCGCGCCGAGCACTTCGGCGCTCGTCGGCCGCTTGTCGGCGATGTCGACGGGCAAGCCGAGAAGCTGACAGGCGCGGCGGTTGCAAACATGCAGGCGGTCGTCGGCGCCGATCATGGCGATCCCCTGATCGACGTTCTCCAACGCGGCGCTCAGGGTCCGCCGCGTCGCCTCGAGTTCCGCGGCGCGCTGGACCGCTTTGGCTTCCAATTGCTCGTTGATTTGAGCGAGCTCATCGGTCATGAGCGTGATCGAGCGATCCGTCCGCCGCCGAGCCTTGTCGGCCCTGTCATAGGCCGCGCTCACCAGCGCCGTCAGACGGTCAAGATCGACCGCGCCGTCCGCGCCGACCGCCTTGGAGAAATGTTTGCGCAGAAGCGGATGCATGAGTCGAGGGGCGATTATCGGCCGCGCGATCTTAATAAGCCCATAAGGCGTCGGGTAATAAAAGGCCGGCCTATTCGGCGGCCTTGCGGCCGTCCTCCAGCGCGGCCGCGCCGGCCTCGAATTGCAGGCGCGCGAGGCGCGCATAAAGGCCGCCCTGCGCCAAGAGCGTCTGGTGGGTCCCCTCCTCGACGATGCGGCCGGCCTCGATCGTCAAGATGCGGTCGGCATGGACCACCGTCGCCAGTCGGTGAGCGATGACCAGGGTGGTGCGGCCCGCCATCAGCGATTCGAGCGCTTTCTGGACCAGGGTTTCGTTTTCGGCGTCGAGCGCGGAAGTCGCTTCGTCCAAAAGCAGCACCGGCGCGTCCTTGAGAATCGCGCGGGCGATGGCGATGCGCTGGCGCTCGCCGCCCGAAAGCGTGACGCCGCGCTCGCCGACCGTGGTGTGATAGCCCTGCGGCAGCGCGGCGATGAAGCCGTCCGCCGCGGCCCGGCTCGCGGCGGCGCGGATCGCGCCCAAATCTGCGCCGGGGGCGCCATAAGCGATGTTTTCGGCGATCGTCGTTCCAAAAATCACCGGCTCTTGCGGCACGAAGGCGATGCGCCGGCGCAAACCCGCCGGATCGACCGTCCGGATGTCGAGCCCGTCAAAGGACACCGCGCCATCGCTCGGATCGTAGAAGCGCATGGCCAGTTGGAAGATCGTCGACTTGCCGGCGCCGGACGGGCCGACAAGCGCCACGACTTCGCCCGGCGCGACGGAAAGATCGAGGCCTTTAAGGACGCGCTCGTCCGGCCGCGTCGGATAGGCGAAAGCGACGCGATCGAAGACGATCCTCCCCTGCGGCGGGACCGGCAAAGTCGCCGGTTTGGACGGCGACGCGATCTTGGGCTCAACCGCCAGCAATTCGGCGATGCGCCCCGCTGCGCCCGCCGCCGCCGAGACTTCGCTCCACACTTGCGACAATTCGCCGAGCGCGCCAGCCGCCAGCACCGCGAAAAGCAGAAATTGCGACAACGCGCCGCCGGTCATGAGATGGGAGAGAACGTCCTGCGCGCCCAGCCACAGAACGACGACGACGCTTGCGAAGGCGAGGAAGATCGCAGCGATAGTGACGAAAGCGCGCGTCGTCGTGGTCGCGCGCGCCGCTTCATAGGCGCTCCAGACGGCGGCGCGAAAGCGCGCAATGCTCGCGGCTTCGGCAACGAAGGCCTGCATGACCCGCACGGCCGAAAGACTCTCGGTCGCGAAGGCCGTCGCGTCGGCGAGCGTATCTTGCGCCGCTCTCGCCCGCGTTCGCACTGATCGCCCAGCCGCATAGAGCGGAAGAATAATGAAGGGAATCGCGATCAGCACATAGGCCGAGAGTTTCGGACTGGTGACGACCATCATCGCCGCGGCGCCGAAGAACATGAAGAAATTGCGCAACGCGATCGAGGCGGAAGAACCGAAGGCCGATTTGAGCTGCGTCGTATCGGCCGAAAGGCGTGAGACGATCTCGCCGGTTTTTTCCGCATCGTAGAAAGAGGCGTCGAGCGAGGTCAGATAGGCGAAGACGTCGCCGCGCAGCTTGGCGACGACAAGTTCGCCGAGCGTCATGACAAAGTAGTAGCGAAGCCCCGAGGCGAGGGCGAGTAGGGCGACAACCGCGATCAAGGCGCCGAAATAGGCGTCGATGAGGCCGGGCTGGTCGGCGGAGAAGCCGTAATCGATCATGCGCCTGACCGCGACCGGCACGACCAAGGTCGCGCCCGAAGCGAGCATGAGCGCGAAAAACGCGCCAAGGACGCGGCCCCGGTAGACCAGCGCATAGGGCAAAAGCGGGCGCAGCGCCGCCAGCGAGGCCCGCTCGGCTCGCTCCGCTCTCGTCTCGGAAGATAGGCTCATGAAAGGCTTAACTCCGGCGTCGCCGATCGGGCGACAGGGCTATTTTATGATTCTGGACGAAAATCAAACGGTTGAAGGTCGAGCATATCAATGCAAGCGAGCCTAAGGCTCTTGCGCTTAGTCCCGAAGCGCCTGCGCCGTCAACGCCGCGAAAGGACGCGAGGCGCCCGCCGCGGCTCGGTCTCGGTCAGCGCAGGACGGCGGCCTGACGATAGACCGCCGTCGCCGTCTTTAGCGCCAGCGCCGCCTTGCGCAGGCGAAGGAACTCGCCGCCAAGGGCCTCGTTCGGCGGGCCGATCACCAGCGCGGGACCATCGAGAGCCGGCGAGGCGTTGGCGCCGGCAAGCAGAGCGACAAGCCAATCGCGCGTCGCGCTCAGTCGGCCTGCGACGACATCGTAGTCGGCTTCGCCGCGCTTGGCGCGCATCATGAACCTTGTCGCCGAAATATGGGCGGCGAGGAGATAGCCGCTGATCAGCATGTCGGCGAGTTCGTGCAAAGCGCGTCGCACGGCCTGCGGCTCGCCGCCCATCCGTCCGGCCGAGTCGGAGAGAGCGGCGATGGATTCAATCATTCTTTTGCGCGCCATCCGATAGTCCTGGTCGGACGCTTCGAGATCGAGCGCGGTCGTGGCGAATGCCGCGATATCGGCCTGGAGGCGGGCGGCGAGGCGCGGCGCCTCGTTGAACTCCCAACGCGGCAGCACATGGCTGAAGAGATGAGCGAGCGCCGCCCCGATCAGCGTATCGGCGAGGCGCGTCACAATGGGAACCGCTTCGCTCGGATCGCTCAAATGCACCGAAAGCAGCGCCACCACGGAAGCAGCAATCGAAGTCAGGCGATAGCGCAAACGCGCAAAGCCATGCGCGACGCCGAGCGCAAGAACCTGCGCGGCGGCGAGAATGCTGATCGGCGAGGCTGCGATGAGCGCCGCGGCGATGACGCAGCCGATCAAAGTGCCAATGACCCGATCGTCGCGTCTATTCCTCGTCAAGCCATAGCTTGCGCGCATGATCACCGCGATGGTGAGCAGCACCCAATTGCCGTGGCGCACGCCGTTCAGCGACTGGGTGGCGATCGCGCCGGCCGTCATGGCGAGCGCCAGCCGCGCCGCAAAGCGAAACACCGGCGAATCCGGGCTCAGATGCGGCGCGAGCAATCCAAGGTCGAAGGACGGCCGCGGCGTGAAAGCGGCAAGATTGATGCCGCTCATCGAAGCGCTCGCCTCTTCATCGTCCGACAGCGCGCGCTCCAGGCGCCTGACATGGCCGAGCGCGGCGATGAGGCGCTCGCTCGTCGCCTGCGCCGCCGCGCGCGCCGGCTCGCTCAAGCTCTCGTCCTGAAGGAGCCGATAAGCCTCGCGAATCAGGGCGTCAGAGGCGAGCGAATGATCCGGCGGCAGGCGCGGCGCGGAAGTCGACAGGAGGTCGAGGCTCAGATGATCGAGGTCGATCGCGCTGGCGCGCAGCATGACGCGAATGCGCGCCATCAGCGTCTTGCAGGCTTCCGAGCGCCGGAGTTCGGCGAGTTCGACATGGGCCGCGACAAGCTGATCGAAAGCGTCGAGCAAGATGCCGATCGAGGCGGCGAGCCGCGCCCGCGCCTTGGTCCGCGTCGGTCGATCGAGCAGCAAGGCGCGCGCGCTTTGCAATTGATCGGCCAGCGCCGCCTGCTGGCGGATGACGAGGCCGTAGATTTCAGCGAGATCGACGTCCTCGTCGTAGAAGCTCGAGACCGCGCGCAGATAGGCCGAGAATTCGCGCAAGGACTCGCTTGTCACCAAGCGTCGACCGCCGGCGTCGGTGACCACGGTCAAAAGCAGCGCAATCGCGATATAGGCCAGCCCGCCGCCTACGAGCAGCGCTTCCTCGCGCAAAGCGCCGACGAGGTCGGTCGGCGGCAGGGAAAGCGCGAAGACGACCGGGATCAGCATTTGCATGCTCAAGGCGAGGGCCCATCTTCCGAAACCGGAGACGAGGCCGGCACCGAAAGAAATGGCGCCGATCGCCGGGATCAACGCCGCAGCGTGACCTTCGACGAGGAGAATGATGAGCGTTGCGCCAACGGCGAGGCCGAAGCCGACCGACAGCGTCGCCATCTTGTTGCGCAAAGGCGCGGGAAAATCGCCGATGCTGGCGGCGATGGCCCCGAGCGTCGCCGGTTGGCCTGCGGCGAAGCCGAAGATGAGCGAGGCGACGACGGCGACCGCCGCGACGCC
>DASZFX010000429.1:0-2885 GCA_035939375.1 Roseiarcus sp. | reverse complement strand
GCCTTGCGGCAATCGGCGCAATAGCAATGGCCCGCGCCGAAAGGCTCGCCCACAGCCTCATACCGCAGCGCGCCGCAAAGACAGCCGCCGGTGTAAGGCCTGGCTCCATCGCTCATCCTCGAACGCTCGCTGCTCCTTGATGCCCGCCCCAGACGGACCCGCGGCGGCCAAAGCGCCGCGAGCCGGGATTCCGCTACATCATATTTCGCGCATTTGGTCGAATCCGGCCTTTTTCAGTGGGTCGGAGGGCAAATAATTTGGAAAAAATCTCCTTGGGCCGGCTCGTTTTGGCCGCGGCATCCCGATCTGGCGGAAGGCGCAGGCCAAGCTGGAGAAGCGACTTTCGGCCGATCTGGCGCGGCCGCCTGGCGGAGGAGACGAAGGCGCTGGTCGCGGAGCGAGCGAAGAGTTCACGACGATGTGACGGTCGCCGGCGCAGCAAAACGACCCTATGCGTCTTACGATCAGCGACGGATCTCGTCCGCTCGGCCCCTACATTGCGCCCAACCAAAACCGCGCTATCTTCGTCCCATTCCCCGACAATCCGGAGCCCAAATGTCCGCACTCTCCGCCTTTCCGATCGCCAAGCGCTGGCCGGCGCAGCACCCGGACCGATTGCAGCTCTATTCGCTGCCGACGCCGAACGGGGTCAAGATCTCGATCATGCTGGAGGAGATCGGGCTGCCCTACGAGCCGCATCTCGTAGACCTCGGCAAGAACGAGAGCTGGACGCCGGAATTCCTGTCGCTGAACCCGAACGGCAAGATCCCCGCGATCGTCGATCCAAACGGGCCGGGCGGCAAGCCTCTGGGCCTCTTTGAATCGGGCGCGATCCTGCTCTATCTCGCCGAAAAGACGGGCCAGCTTCTCCCGGACGATCCGGCGCGGCGCTACGAGACCATCCAGTGGGTGTTCTTCCAGATGGCCTTCATCGGGCCGATGTTCGGCCAGCTCGGCTATTTCTACAAGTTCGCGGGCAGCGCGATCGAGGACAAGCGCCCGCTCGAGCGCTATCGCGCCGAGGCCAAGCGCCTGCTCGGCGTCATCGAGACGCGACTCGATGGAGCGCCATGGATCATGGGCCGCGAATTTACGATCGCCGACGTCTCGATGCTCGGCTGGGTGCGCAACCTGGTCGGATTCTATGGCGCGCGCGACTTTGTCGCCTTCGACGAATTGGAGCGGGCGCCGGCCTGGCTCGATCGCTGCCTCGCCCGGCCGGCGGTGCAACGCGGCCTGGAGATACCGAAGCGCGTTTGACGCGCGGCGAAGGCGAAAGTAGGTGACGTACCTCGCCCCGACCCTCTCTCGACCAAGCGGGAGGGGGCGTGTCGTGTGCTCCTTCGACGTACGTTTGGGCAGTTCATGAGACGGCGCTGCGTCCCTTCTCCAACATGTAAGGAGAAGGTGGCGCTGAGCGCCGGATGCGGGTAAAATGCTTTTGTCCTCGAAAATATGGAGGCGGGGCAGGCCTCGCCCGAATATCGACGCGTCGCGGTTCGCCGACCGCCGGCCTTGGAGAGAGAAAAGAGATGACCGCTCTCACCGCCGCCGTTCTCGTCGGCAGCCTCAGGAAGGAATCCTTCACTCGAAAGCTCGCTGCGGCGATGATCAAGCTCGCACCCGATGCGCTATCCTGCCGAATCGTCGAGATCGGCGAACTGCCGCTCTACAATCAAGATCGCGAAGCTGATCCGCCGGCGGCTTGGACTTCGTTCCGCGCGGCGATCGCCGGCGTCGACGGCGTGTTGTTTGCGACGCCGGAATATAATCGCTCGATTCCCGGCGGGTTGAAGAACGCCATTGATGTCGGCTCGCGGCCCTATGGCAAAAACGCTTTCGAAGGCAAGGCCGGCGCTGTCGTCAGCATTACGCCCGGCGCGATGGGCGGCTTCGGGGCTAATTTTGCGGTGCGCAATGCCATCGTCTTCCTGAATGTGCTGACCATGCAGCAGCCGGAGGCCTATATCGGCAACGCGAAAGACCTTTTCGACGAAACCGGCGAGGTGAAAGTTGAATCGACCCGCATATTTCTCGCCGGTTTCATGTCCGCCTTCGCCGAGTGGACGGGGCTGATCGCGGCAAGGAAGAAGTCCTGAACTCTGGGCTCGAGAAAGGGGAGATGAAACGTGGCCGCCGCAAAACCGATCGTCATCTATGGCGTCAAGACGTGCGACGCAATGACAAAGGCGCGCAAATGGCTCGACGACCATGGCGTCGCCTATAGGTTCCACGACTATCGCGTCGATGGGATCGACCGACCGCGGCTGGAAGGCTGGGTGAAAGCGGTCGGCTGGGAGAGCGTGCTCAATCGCGCCAGCGCGACATTCCGCGGATTGCCGGAAGCCGCCAAGCAGGGGCTGACCGCGGCCAAAGCCGTTTCGCTGATGCTGGAGCAACCGACGATGATCAAGCGGCCGGTCCTGGACTTGAAGGGCAAATACTTCGTCGGCTTCAAACCGGAGGCCTATGCGGCGGCGCTGTCCAAGGAACTCCTCGCAAAGCCGCGCTGACGCCCGCGAAGGCGCGCGATGAGATGAAGCTTCGCCATGCGCCGCTCATCGTCCTGCGCGAGATGGCGCGCCACGAGAAGCAATCAATGAGGAGGAGGTTTGCCGGGGCGCTCACTTCGGCGGTCCGGCGCTCCACGTCTCCCAATCGGCGATGATCGCATGGGCGAGCTTGCCGCCGACCTTGTAGGCGTTGACGACCGACGGCAGATGGCCGCCGGAACGGGCCGTGAGCGATTCCGCTGCGCTTTGGTCGGGCGCTTCGCGATCGAAATTCGAGGCGGTCCTGAGCACGGCGACGCGATTGAAATCGAGAAGCCCAGCCTCGGCGCCACGCTTCAAGGCGGTGAGCGTCGCATTGTCCTCTTGCTGGGT
>DASZFX010000428.1:0-5346 GCA_035939375.1 Roseiarcus sp. | reverse complement strand
GAGAATAACAATCGCAAGGCGAAGCTGGTGAAGAAATTCGCCGCCCGCCGCAAGCGGCTGCTTGATATCGCCAACAGCGACAAACCGTCGATGGAGGAGCGTTTCGAGGCGCGGTTGAAGCTTGCCCAGACGCCGCGCAATGCGGCGGCCGTGCGCATCCGCAACCGTTGCGAGGTGACGGGCCGTCCGCGCGCCTATTACCGCAAGTTCAAGATGTCGCGCATCGCGCTGCGCGAGCTCGGCAACAAGGGCCTGATCCCAGGCCTCGTCAAGTCGAGCTGGTAAGGGAGACGGATCATGGCTGTGAACGATCCCTTGGGCGATATGCTCACCCGTATCCGCAACGCGCAGATGCGCCGCAGCGGCAAAGTCTCGACGCCCGGCTCGAAGCTGCGCGCGCATGTGCTCGACGTGCTTCAGGCCGAGGGCTACATCCGCGGCTATTCGACGACGGAGTTCGGCAACGGCCGCACCGAGTTCGAGATCGAATTGAAATATTCCGACAACCAGCCGGTGATCCGCCAGATCGAGCGCGTCTCGAAGCCTGGCCGTCGCGTCTATGTCGCGGTCGACGGCATGCCGCGCGTCGCCAACGGCCTCGGCGTCACCATCATGTCGACTCCAAAGGGCGTGATGGCCGACCACGCGGCCCGTGAACTTCATGTCGGCGGCGAAGTCTTGTGCAAGGTCTTCTGACCGGCAAACCTGCGGAACAACATCATGTCTCGTATCGGCAAGAAGCCCGTCACCGTCCCAGCCGGCGTCACCGCCAAGCTGGATGGTCACACGGTCGCCGTCAAAGGCGCCAAGGGCGAATTGAAATTCACCGCGCCTGATGACGTCGATCTCAAGATCGAGGGCAATTTGATCTCGGTCGCGCCGCGCGGCGAATCCAAACGCGCGCGGGCGATGTGGGGCATGTCGCGCTCGATGATCCAGAATCTCGTCGCCGGCGTGACCAAAGGCTTCGAGAAGAAGCTCGAGATCAGCGGCGTCGGCTACAAGGCGGCGGTGGCGGGCAAGAACCTGCAATTGTCGCTTGGCTATAGCCACGATGTAATGTTCGCGATTCCCGCGGGCGTCACCATCGCCACGCCGAAGCCGACCGAAATCACCATCGCCGGCGCCGACAAGCGCCAGGTCGGCCAGGTGGCCGCGGAAATCCGCGCTGTGCGCGCGCCTGAGCCCTATAAGGGCAAGGGCGTGAAATACGCCGACGAATTCATCTTCCGCAAGGAAGGCAAGAAGAAGTAAGGAGCGCTCAGATGGCGCAAAACACCACAGACCGCCGCCAGGCGCGCGTACGTCGCGCGATTCGCGCGCATGCCTACGGGCGGCCGCGTCTCAGCGTGTTTCGTTCGTCCGCGCAGATCTATGCGCAGATCATCGACGACGAGAAGGGCGTGACGATCGTCGCCGCCTCTTCGCTCGAAAAGGACAACCGCACGAGTTTGAAGACGGGGGCCAATATCGAGGCCGCGCGCCAGGTCGGCAAGCAGATCGCCGAGCGCGCGATCAAAGCCGGGGTCAGCCAGGTCGTTTTCGACCGCGGCGGCTACATGTTTCATGGGCGGGTCAAGGCGCTCGCCGATGCGGCTCGCGAGGGCGGCCTCGATTTCTAAAGCGAAACCTCGGCGAGCGGCGGCGCCAGCGCGCTCCTCGCCTCAAGTGACGGAAGAGACACATGGCGCGTGAAGGTGAAGGCGGCCGCGGCCGCGATCGCGATCGGGAAGAACGGGACAGCGAATTCGTCGACCGTCTCGTTCATATCAATCGCGTCGCCAAAGTGGTAAAGGGCGGCCGGCGCTTCGGCTTCGCCGCCCTGGTGGTGGTCGGCGACCAGAAGGGCCGGGTCGGCTTCGGCCATGGCAAGGCGCGCGAAGTGCCCGAAGCGATCCGCAAGGCGACGGACGCCGCCAAGCGCGGCCTCGTGCGTGTGCCGCTGCGCGAAGGGCGCACGCTGCATCACGATGTTCGCGGCCGTCATGGCGCAGGCAAGGTCGTGTTGCGCGCGGCCCCTGCCGGCACCGGCATCATCGCGGGCGGCCCGATGCGCGCGGTCTTCGAATCCCTCGGCGTCCATGACGTCGTGGCCAAGAGCCAAGGCTCCTCCAATCCTTACAACATGGTCCGCGCGACTTTTGACGCTTTGAAGCAGGAAGATAGCCCGCGTTCGGTGGCCCAGCGCCGCAACATCAAGGTCTCGACGTTGCAGTCGCGCCGCCAGGGCGTCGAAGCCGACGCTGCGGATTCCTGATCGAGAGATGGAGCCCATGAGCAACGCCAAGACAATCACGCTCGAACAGGTCGCCAGCGCCATCGGGCGACGCTCCGATCAGCGCCAGACCCTTATCGGGCTTGGCCTTAACCGGATCGGCAGGCGGGCAAAAATTGCCGATACGCCGGCCGCCCGCGGCATGATCGCCAAGGTCGCGCATCTCGTGCGCGTCGTCGAAGGCCAATGAGGATTCCGGGGCCATGAAACTCAACACCATTTCCGACAATCACGGCTCGTCGAAGGCGCGCATTCGCGTTGGGCGCGGCATTGGGTCGGGCAAGGGCAAGCAGGCCGGGCGCGGCGGCAAGGGCCAGACCGCCCGTTCGGGCGTGCGCATCAAGGGTTTCGAAGGCGGCCAAATGCCGCTGCATCGCCGACTGCCGAAGCGCGGCTTCGTCAATCCGTCGGCGCGCGACATCAACGAGGTCAATATCGGCCGCGTCCAGGCGGCGTTCGACGCCGGCAAGCTCGACGCCGGCAAGCCTGTGACGATCGAAGCGCTGGTCGCGGCTGGCGTCTGCGCCCGCGCGCGCGACGGCGTCAAGATCCTCGCGAAGGGCGAAATCACCGCCAAGCTCAACTTCGAAGTGCTCGGCGCATCGAAGAACGCTGTCGCCGCCATCGAGAAGGCCGGCGGCGCCGTCAAAACGCTGGCCAGCCAGCCCGCCGCCGAGGCCTGATCGGCTCAAGCCCGGTGACAAATCGCGGCGCGCCGACCATATAAGCTCACCGGCGGGCGGGACCCCTTAAGGCCCTGACCCGGCCGGTCAATTGGAACCGGCGCCTGGCGCCGCATGGAGCGCTCTGACATGGCGTCGGCAGCCGAACAGCTCGCAGCCAATATCAACTGGGCGTCATTCGGCAAAGCCGAGGAGCTCAAGAAGCGCATCTGGTTCACGCTCGGCGCCTTGGTCATCTATCGGCTCGGCACCTATATCCCACTGCCCGGCATCGATCCTGGCGCGTTCGAAGCGTCTTTCCTTGGCCAGAAGCAGGGCGTTCTCGATCTCTTCAATATGTTTTCCGGCGGCGCCGTTCAGCGCATGGCGATTTTTGCGCTGAACATCATGCCGTATATCTCCGCTTCGATCATCATCTCGCTTTTGACCTCGGTCGTGCCTTCGCTCGAGACCTTGAAGAAGGAGGGCGAGGCAGGGCGCAAGGTCATCAATCAATATACGCGCTGGCTCTGCGTCGTTTTGGCGATGTTCCAGGCCTATGTGATCGCTATCGGCCTCGAGGGACGCGCCGGCATCGTCTCCGAGCCTGGGCTGCTCTTCCGTCTGTCGACCGTCGTCACATTGACCGGCGGCACGATGTTCCTTGTCTGGCTCGGCGAACAGATTACCTCGCGCGGCGTCGGCAACGGCTCGTCGCTGATCATTTTCTCCGGCATTGTCGCGCGCCTGCCTCAGGCGATCGTGCAGACTTTCGAACTCGGACGCCAGGGCACTTTGTCGACGACCCTGGTTCTCGGGGTCGTCCTGATGGCGATCGCCGTAATCGGATTCATCGTGTTCATGGAGCGCGCGCAGCGGCGGGTGCCGATTACCTATCCCAAGCGCCAGGTCGGCAACAAAATGTACGAGGGGCAGAGCTCGTTCCTGCCGCTCAAACTCAACACCGCCGGCGTCATTCCGCCGATCTTCGCGTCCTCGCTTCTTCTGATGCCGGCGACCGCGGCGAATTTCGCCCAGAACGGCGGCGGCGTCGGCATTCTTGCGACGATCTCCACGCTGCTCGGGCGCGGCAGCCCGCTCTATATTCTCAGTTACATCGGCCTTATCGTCTTTTTCGCCTTTTTCTATACGGCGACCGTCTTCAATCCCGCCGACACCGCCGACAATCTGAAGAAACACGGCGGCTTTGTGCCGGGCGTGCGTCCCGGCGAGCGCACCGCGCAATATATCGATCAGATATTGACGCGCATCACTTTCATCGGCGCCCTCTATCTCTCGCTGATCTGCCTGTTGCCGGAAATGTTGATTTCCTACACCGGCCTGCCATTCTATTTCGGCGGCACCTCGCTGCTCATCGTGGTCAATGTCACGATGGACACGGTCGCCCAGATTCACGGACACTTACAAGCTCATCAATACGAAGGCTTGATTCGAAAAGCGAAGCTGCGGGGGAGGAAGAAATGAGGTTGATCCTGCTCGGGCCGCCGGGCGCGGGCAAGGGAACCCAGGCGACGCGGCTCGTGGAGAAATATGGGATCCCTCAACTCTCAACTGGCGATATGCTCCGGGCGGCCGTGAAGGCCGGCTCGCCGATCGGCCTCAAAGCCAAGACGATCATGGATTCGGGCTCGCTCGTGCCCGATGAAATCGTCGTCGGCATTATTGCGCAGCGCATCGAGGAGCCGGACGCGCGGCCAGGTTTCATCCTTGACGGCTTTCCGCGTACAATCAAACAGGCCGAGACCTTGGACGCCATTCTCGCCGAGAGGGGTTTGAAGCTCGACGCCGCGATCGAGCTTAGCGCCGACGCCGATAAGCTGATCGAGCGGATCATGAGGCGCGCCGAACAGGCCAAGGTCTCCGGCCAAGCGGCACGGAAGGACGACGACCCGGCGGTTTTCCAGACGCGGCTCGACGCCTATCGCCGCGATACGGCGGCGGTGACGCCCTATTATCGGGACAAGGGGCTGCTGCACGTCATCGACGGCATGGCGCCGATCGACAGCGTCGCTAAGTCGATCGATGCGATTGTCGAGCGCCTCGAGCGCGTTTGAGGCGCGCCTGCCCGCGCTTTCAGGAAAAGGCGATGAGCGAGCCGGAGGTTGTGGTCGAGCGGCGCGGGCGGGCCGGCTGTATTGCGCTCAATCGGCCCAAGGCGCTGAATGCGCTCAATCTCGGCATGGTGCGCGCCATTGCCGCAGCGCTCGATGAATTCGAAAAAGATGATCGCGTGGCGCGCGTGGTCGTGACCGGCCCGGGCGGGCGCGCTTTTTGCGCCGGCGGCGACATAAGGCTGCTCTATGAGCAAGGCAAGGCTGGCGACCACGCCGGCCAACTCGCATTCTGGCGCGAGGAATACATCCTTAACCGTCGCATCAAGCGCTATGC
>DASZFX010000427.1:0-3713 GCA_035939375.1 Roseiarcus sp. | reverse complement strand
CGCCGGCGCCGCCACGCGATGGCCAGCCGCGGTCAATTCGAGTCGAGCGCATCGATGAACGTTGAGTTGCCGACGCCCGGGGCGTCGGGTGATCCCGACCCGCATCGCCATGCCGGCAGGGGGAAGAGCCGCGATCAGCGCCCGCGCGCTGAGCCGTTGATCAGGACGGCGGCTCTCGATCAGCGTGATCGCCCGCGCCAGCGACCCACGATCGCCGGCGCTTAATGAACGCGCCAACAGGCGAAGGGAATCAGCCTCACCCGTCGTCACGCGGAAAGGGCCCTCGACGCCGCAGGGGCTCGGCTTGACGATCGGCGCGCGGAATTCCGCTTTTATCCTTACCAGAAGGTGAACAAAGGCTCGCTTTGCCCCGGCGGATTGAACCGCGACGGCAGAACCGCCTCGCCGAAATGCCCGAAGGGGTGGACGAGGCCCGGATCGGTGTCGAGCGCGGTGTCGACGTAGTAATGCGGGCCGGCGAGGAATTCCGCGTAAGGATCGACAGGATAGAAAATGACGCGACCGGTGTGAACGACGACGTCGCCCGAGGGCGCGGCATTGCGCGCCGGCGGCGCATTATGGGCGTAATGGTGGGGGCGATGCTGAGGCTGGGACTCCACAGCCTGGGCGGTCCCGCTCAAGGCAAGCGCCAGCCCCACGCCTGTAAGCGCCACGGCGCTCTTTTGGAGAAAATCGAATGCGCGCCGAATCATGAACGCCTCCTTCGCGGGGCCACTCCCCAATATGAGGCCGAGTGGGCCTCAAGAACAAGCGGCTTCTCTCGCCACCAATTCAATGCGCCAAACGCGACAAGGTTCCGCGAAAGAGGTAAAGGCTTCGGCCGAGCCGGCGCCTGACGGTCCAATTCTCGCCACATCCCTGACCCATGAGCCGCGCCAAATCCCGTTGTTCACCGCGGCGGGGCGGCGGGCGGCGCCCGGCGCTAAGGGGATGCGGCCAGCGGCTGCGCAAGAAGGAATTTTTTTAAGATGCCCGAGGCCGGAAGGCTTTGCCTGAACTCTTTGCGGCCTGTCGTGCGGACGGTTGGCGCGCTGGCGCTCGCCGCGCTGCTCTCAGGCTGCATCGAGACCGACATTGAGGGCGCCGCCAATTACGTCGGCTCGATCGGCGGCCTGACCGACCGCAAGCCCGACCCCAAGCCGCGCGTCGTGCAAATCTTCATCGCCTCCACCCGGAAGGGCGAGAGCGGCGCCGCCGCGCAGGAGATCGCCCCCGAGGGCACGCGCTTCGCTCTGACCACCTTCACCTTTCCCCCCGGACATAAGCCCGGCGCGATCGAGCGGCCGGTCTGGGGCTCGGGCGACGCCAGGAAGGACATCATGGTCGCGGGAAGGCGCGAACTCGACGCGGACGAATTCAAGGCCGAACTCGCCTCGCATGTATCGGGCCGCATCGGCGTCAATCGCGACGTGATGATCTTCGTCCATGGCTTCAACACGCCTTTTTCGGAGGCGCGCTGGCGGGCCGCGCAAATCGTCGCCGACAGCCGTTTCGGCGGCGTGCCTATCCTGTTCACCTGGCCCTCGCGCGGCGGCCTGTTGAACTATGCTTCGGACAAGGAGAGCGCCACCGCCTCGCGCGACGGTTTGCAGGGCCTCGTCGAGGACGTCGCCAAGACGCCAGGCGTCGGGCGCATCCATATCCTCGCCCATTCGATGGGCGCCTGGCTCGCGATGGAGGCGCTGCGCCAGGAGGCGATCGCCAGCAATCGCGACCTCGACGGCCATCTCGGCGAGGTGATGCTTGCCTCGCCCGATATAGACCTTGAAGTCTTCACGCAGCAGATGGCGCGCATCCGTCCGGCCAAGGTCACGGTCTTTGCGACGTCGAATGATCGCGCCTTGTCGCTGTCGAGTTGGATCGCCGCGGATCGGCCGCGCGTCGGCGCCGTCAACGCCGCCAAACCCGAGGACAAGGCGGCGCTGGAGGCGCTTGGCGCCAAGGTCTACGATCTCTCAGCCTTTTCCGACGGCTTGATCGACCACGGCATCTATGCCGATACGCCCGACGTGATCCATGCGATAGGCGCGCAATTGACCTCGCCGCGCGCCGGTGACGCGAATACAGTCTCAATCATCGACGCGCGCGGCGACGCCGCCCCCGCGCCGCCCGCCGCCAGTCCGGCGCCCGCAAATACGCCGGCGACGCCGGCGCCCGTGACGGTGGCGCCCCTCGCGCCCGTCAGCCCGCCCGCCGGGCCGACGCCTTAAGCGACGCGGCGTTGCGGATAGCCTGACCCCGCAAGGCGTTCATCGCTGTTGGTACGTACTATGGTGCGCGCAAAGCGGCGCCGACGCGCGGCTTGGTTCTTCAGAGCGCGCTCGCCTCCTCCACTGCCTTGATGTCCGCCGCCGGCAAGGCGAGCGAAGCGGCCTTGATCAGGCTCTCGACCTGATCGAGCGTGGTGGCGCTGGCGATCGGCGCGGTGACGCCGGGCCGCGCGATCAGCCAGGCGAGCGCGACCTCGGCGGGCTTGGCCGAAAGGCGCCGCGAGACTTGATCGAGCGCATCGAGAATGCGCCGGCCGCGATCGTTGAGATAGGCCTTCACGGCGCCGCCGCGCGGGCTCTGACCGAGGTCGGCTTCGCTGCGATATTTGCCGGACAGGAAGCCCTTGGCAAGGCTGAAATAGGTGATGACGCCGATCTCCTCGGCCATGCATAGTTCGCGCAAGGGCCCGTCGAAACCGCCGCGATCGTAGAGATTATATTCCGGCTGCAAGACTTCGTAGCGCGGCAGCTTTTCGCGCTTGGCCGCGGCGAGCGCGGCGGCGAGTTGCTTGGCGTTGAGATTCGAGGCGCCGATGAAACGAACCTTGCCCTTGTCGAGAAGCTTGCGATAGCCAGCCAGAGTTTCGTGATGGGGCGTGTCGGGATCGGGCCAATGCGAGAGGTAGAGATCGATCGCCTCGACGCCGAGCCGTTTCAGTGAGGCCTCCGCCGCTTCTTCGATATATTTGGCTGACAGGCCCTTCTTGCCCGGCCCCATGGGCGAGCCGACCTTGGTGATGACGACGATACGGTCGCGATTGCGTCGCGCCTTCATCCATTCGCCGATGATCATCTCGGACTCGCCGCCCTTGTTGCCGGGCGCCCAGGCCGAATAGACATCGGCGGTGTCGATCGCGTTGAAGCCGGCTGAGACGAAACGGTCGAGCAATTCGAAGGAGCGCGTCTTGCCGGCCGTCCAACCGAAGACATTGCCCCCAAAAACCAGAGGCGCGATCTGAAGATCTGTGTGGCCGAGACGACGCTTTTGCATGAGAGGCTCCGGCAGGACGGCGCAAGACTTAAAGCGCGCGCCGTAGATGATCGCGTTCATGCTAGCAGTTGCGCTGAGCCGGCGTCTTCACATTCGCGCGCCAGACTAGCAGATGAATCGCTGGCGGCCTCGTGGGTTCGGCGAGAACTCGACCATAGCCTTTCAGCCTAACCGCACCCAATCTATGCCTTCGAGCACATAGGGCGCGAACAAGAAATCTCGGATCTCGATGATCCGGCTTTCCGACCAGTCGATCAGGACAAAATGCGCAGGTCTTTCCATTGGGCCGTTGCTGTCGAAGACCAGCATGGCCGGCTGTCCTTCAACCGCGCCGAGGGCGAACCGCCATTTCGTCTCTTCCGCATAGCGCGTGAAATAGCGGCCAATCTTGTCGCGCCCTTCCAGTTGGAGCCGGTTCACGAGATCGAGCT
>DASZFX010000426.1:0-18768 GCA_035939375.1 Roseiarcus sp. | reverse complement strand
ACAAAAAGCCGCATCGACCCGGCGTTGTCACCGCGAAGCGGCCGCAGCGAAGCGGAGGAGCGGCGAGGCCGCTTGACGACGCCGGGCCGATGTGGCCCCGTGCCGATGACGATGAGATCATCGCTCATGAAAGGTTTCAATTCTTTCTGCGCCGGGGTACCCCGCCCACATCTCACTCGTTGACATTCTCGTATTCGTTGTGCAGCCAGCGGCCCTTCTTCCGCGAGAAATGGATGATGTTTCCATTGCAGTTGACGATCCAGGACTTTGGGCGCCCGCCGCCGCCCGGAACATATTCGAGCGGCTTCGTCTTCAGGCAATCCGCCATTTGCTCATAGGTTTCGAACTGTTGCGCAAAGCCGGCCTGCGAAATCGTCCGCGGCGCGGACGTCACCACGTTCTTCAGCGGAAATCTCGTGAGGGCCTCAGCCGCTTTCAAATCCTTGGCGGCCACAGCCGCCGCGAAGTCCGTCCGCGTCTTGACGAGGTCCGCAGGCGGCGTTTGCGCGACAGCCAGAGAGGTCGATCCAAGCAAAATCACGCCCAAGAACGCTCCACGCTGACGCGACCGCCTCATTTGCTCCCCCGACCGTTTCCGCCCCTACGCCGTATTCCCAAGCCGTGCGCCGCTGACCAGGCGCCTCCGTCAGAGGTCGAGCACCAACCGCGCCGGGTCCTCCAGCGCCTCCTTGACGCGCACGAGGAAGGTGACCGCTTCTTTGCCGTCCACTACGCGGTGATCGTAGGAGAGCGCCAGATACATCATCGGCCGGATTTCGATCTTGCCCGCGATGACCATCGGGCGCTCCTGAATCTTGTGCATGCCGAGAATGCCCGATTGCGGCGCGTTCAGGATGGGCGTCGACATCAGCGAGCCATAGATGCCGCCGTTGGAGATGGTGAACGTGCCGCCCTGCATCTCCTCGATCTTGAGATGGCCGTCGCGCGCGCGCTTGCCGAAATCGGCGATTTCTTTTTCGATGCCGGCGACGCTGAGCGAATCGGCCTCGCGAACGACCGGGACGACAAGGCCTTTGTCGGTGCCGACCGCGACGCCGATATGATAGTAGTTCTTATAGACAAGGTCGGCGCCGTCGATTTCGGCGTTGACCGCCGGCACGTCCTTTAGCGCCTGCACGCAGGCCTTTACGAAAAGGCCCATGAAGCCGAGCTTCACGCCGTGCTTCTTTTCGAAAGAATCCTTGAATTTCGTACGCAGCGCCATGACCTCGATCATGTCGACCTCGTTGAAGGTCGTGAGCATGGCGGCGGTGTTCTGAGCATCTTTGAGCCGGCGCGCGATGGTCTGTCGCAGCTTGGTCAGACGCACGCGTTCTTCGCGCGCCGCATCGTCCGGGATCGAGGGCGCGCGCAAGGTCACGGGCGAGGGTGCGGCCGGGGAAGGCGCGAGAGCCGCGAGGGACGGCGCGACGGCCTGAGGCGCTGGGGCGGTTTGGATCTGCGTCGCGACGGTCGCCAGGACGTCGCCTTTCAACACCTGACCACGCTTGCCTGAGCCGGCGACGCCGCCAACATCGATGCGGCTGTCGAGCGCGATTTTTGCGGCGGCGGGGGACGGCGGCATCGGGGTAGAGGGTCTGGTCGCCGGCGTCGCAGGCGCTGAAACCGGGGCGGCGGGCGCTTCGCTCTTCTTGGCGGCGGGGGCGGCCGCGCCGGCGCCTTCGGCAAGCGCGCCGAGCAGAGCGCCGACCGCAACCGTCTCGCCGGTCTTGACCGAAATCTCCGACAGGACGCCTGCGGAAGGCGCGTTGACCTCGAGCGTCACCTTGTCGGTCTCGAGTTCGACCAGGGGTTCGTCCGCCTTCACGGCCTCGCCGGCCTGCTTGAACCATTTGCCGACGGTCGCCTCGGTGATCGATTCGCCGAGCGTCGGAACGCGGATTTCAGTCGTCATATCGTTCCTCGCGCCGCCGATGCGGCTTCAGGTTGTCTAAGCCTTGAACGCTGGTTTAGCCGCCGTGTCTTAAGCCGCGAAGCACTCGTCGAGGAAAGCTTTCAATTGCGCGAGATGCTTCGACATCAGGCCGGTGGCGGTCGCGGCCGAGGCCGGCCGGCCGGCGTAACGCGGCCGCTTCGACCTGCCGCCGACCTGCGCCAGCACCCATTCGAGATAGGGCTCGACGAAGGCCCAGGCGCCCATGTTCTTGGGCTCTTCCTGGCACCAGACGATCTCGGCCTTCTTGAAGCGCGAGAGTTCGCGAACCAGCGCCTTTAACGGGAACGGATAAAGCTGCTCGACGCGCAGGAGATAGACGTCGTCGACGCCGCGCTTCTCGCGGTCCTCGTAGAGGTCATAGTAGACCTTGCCCGAGCAAAGGACGACGCGCCTGATCTTGTCGTCCTTGACGAGTCTGACCTTCTCGCCCTTGCGCGATTCGGCGTCGTCCCAAAGCAATCGATGGAACGAGGAACCCGGGCCGATCTCGCTCAAGCTCGAGACCGCGCGCTTGTGGCGAAGCAGCGATTTCGGCGTCATCAGGATCAGAGGCTTGCGAATTTCGCGCTTCAATTGCCGCCGCAGCGCATGAAAGTAATTGGCCGGCGTCGTGCAATTGGCGACTTGCATGTTGTCTTCGGCGCAAAGCTGCAGATAGCGCTCGAGCCGCGCAGAGGAGTGTTCCGGCCCCTGCCCTTCATAGCCATGCGGCAGCAGGCAGACCAAGGCGGACATGCGCAGCCATTTGCGCTCGCCGGAGGAGATGAACTGGTCGAAGACGACCTGCGCGCCGTTGGCGAAATCGCCGAACTGCGCCTCCCACAGGGTCAGCGCATTGGGCTCGGCCAGCGAATAACCATATTCGAACCCGAGCACCGCCTCTTCCGAGAGCATCGAATTGATGACCTCGTAACGCGCCTGCCCGTCGCGAATGTGATTGAGCGGAATATAGCGGGCCTCGGTCTGTTGATCGATCAGCACGGAATGGCGCTGCGAGAATGTGCCGCGCTCGCTGTCCTGGCCGGAGAGGCGGACGGGATAGCCCTCATCGAGGAGCGTCGCGAAAGCAAGGGCCTCCGCGGTCGCCCAATCGACGCCCTCGCCGCTTTCGACCGCGTGGCGGCGGTTGTCGAGGAAGCGCTGGATCGTCTTGTGGACGTTAAAGCCGGGCGGGGCGACCGTGATGCGGCTGGTCAATTGCTTGAGCTTGCCGACGTCGACGCCGGTGACGCCGCGCCGATCGTCGTCGACGGAATCCTGGCCGGACTTGAGACCCGCCCAGCGGCCGTCGAGCCAGTCCGCCTTGTTGGCCTTATAGCCCTGCCCCGCCTCGAATTCCGCTTCGAGGCGATGGCGCCAATCGGCGCGCATCTTGTCGACCTCGCCCTCCGTGACGAGACCCTCTTCGATCAACTTCTTGGCGTAGATTTCGAGCGTCGTAGGATGCGAGCGGATGATGCGGTACATCAGCGGCTGGGTGAAAGCGGGCTCGTCGCCCTCGTTGTGGCCGTAGCGGCGATAGCAGAACATGTCGATCACGACGGGCTTGTGGAAGCGCTGCCGGAATTCAACCGCGATTTTCGCGCAGTAGACGACCGCCTCCGGATCATCGCCATTGACGTGGAAGATCGGCGCCTCGACCAGCTTGGCGACGTCGGAGGGGTAAGGCGAGGAGCGCGAATAGCGCGGGTAGGTCGTAAAGCCGATCTGGTTGTTGACGATGAAATGCAAGGAGCCGCCGGTGCGGTGGCCGCGCAGGCCCGATAAGCCGAAACACTCGGCGACTACGCCTTGGCCGGCGAAGGCCGCATCGCCGTGAATGAGCAGGCCCAGCGCCTTGACCCGTTCGATATAGTCGTTGAGCTGGTCTTGCTTGGCGCGAACCTTGCCGAGGACGACCGGATCGACGATTTCGAGATGCGAGGGATTGGCGGTCAGCGACAGATGAACCTTGTTGCCGTCGAATTCGCGGTCGGACGAGGCGCCGAGATGATATTTGACGTCGCCCGAACCATCCACTTCGTCAGGCGAAGCCGAGCCGCCCTTGAACTCATGGAAGATGACGCGATGCGGCTTGCCCATCACCTGGGACAGAACGTTGAGCCTGCCGCGGTGCGCCATGCCGATGGCGATATCTTTGACGCCGAGCGCGCCGCCGCGCTTGATGATCTGCTCCAGCGCCGGAATCATCGATTCGGCGCCGTCGAGGCCGAAACGTTTGGCGCCGGTATATTTGACGTCGAAGAATTTCTCGAAGCCTTCCGCCTCGACAAGCTTGTTGAGGATCGCCCGCTTTCCTTCCTTGGTGAAGGAAATCTCCTTGTCCGGCCCCTCGATCCGCTCCTGCATCCAAGCCTTCTCGGCTGGGTCCGACATGTGGACGAATTCGTAGCCGATCGTGCCGCAATAGGTGCGGCGCAGGATCGCCAGCATCTCGGGGATGGTTGCGAATTCGAGCCCAAGGACCTTGTCGATGAAGATTTTTCGGTCGTAGTCGGCTTCGCTGAAGCCGTAGTTCGAGGGATGCAGCTCTTCGTGATCCTTCTGCGGCTCGAGGCCGAGCGGATCGAGATTGGCGTGCAAATGGCCGCGCATGCGATAGGCGCGGATCATCATCAAGGCGCGCACGCTGTCGCGCGTCGCCCGATGCATGTCGACATCGGCGGGCGCGGGCGCCTCGGCGGCCATGGCGCGCAGCTTTTCGCCGACCGCTTTTTCGATCGCCGGCCAGTCGCCGTCGAGCGCGGAGATGAGGTCGCCTTTGGGCTGCGCCGGCCAGTTGGGCTTTTCCCACGAAGGACCGCGCGCCGTCTTCTCGACGCTTGTCGGATCATCGCCAAGGGCGGCGAAGAAATCGCGCCAGCCGGGCTCGACGCTTGTCGGGTCCTTTTCGTAAAGCGCCTGCAATTCCTCGATATATTGCGCATTGGCGCCATAGAGAAACGACGTCTGCAGAAGCGTCTGATTGAAATCCTGCCGGGTCATGCGAGAGAACTCCGAATTCGGGCGCGGGCCCGACTATTTCCCGTTCAAAATATCCGCCAAAGTCTTGCCGAGCCGCGCCGGCGAAGGCGAGACGCGAATGCCCGCCGCCTCCATCGCCGCGATCTTGTCTTCAGCGCCACCCTTGCCGCCTGAGATGATCGCCCCGGCATGGCCCATGCGGCGGCCGGGAGGGGCGGTACGCCCGGCTATGAAGCCGACTGCCGGCTTGCCGCGGCCGCGTTTTGCCTCGTCCCGCAGGAATTGCGCGGCGTCTTCTTCGGCCTGGCCGCCGATCTCGCCGATCATGACGATCGATTTCGTCTCGGCATCGGCAAGGAACATTTCCAAGACGTCGACGAATTCGAGGCCCTTGACCGGGTCGCCGCCGATGCCGACCGCGGTCGTCTGGCCGAGCCCTTCGCGGGTCGTCTGGTACACGGCTTCGTAGGTCAGCGTGCCCGACCGCGAGACGACGCCGACCGTGCCGCGCTTGAAAATATTGCCCGGCATGATGCCGATCTTGCATTCGCCGGCGGTCATCACGCCCGGGCAATTCGGCCCGATCAGGCGCGACTTCGAACCTTGCAGCGCCCGTTTGACGCGCACCATGTCGAGCACCGGGATGCCCTCGGTGATGCAGACGATGAGCGGCGTCTCCGCGTCGATCGCCTCGCAGATCGCATCCGCCGCGCCAGGCGGCGGCACATAGATGACGGAAGCGTCGGCGCCGGTCTTCTCGCGCGCTTCCAGGACTGTATCGAAAACCGGCAGGCCGAGATGGGTCGAGCCGCCTTTGCCCGGCGAGACGCCGCCGACGACTTTCGTGCCATAGGCGATCGCCTGCTCGGAATGGAACGTGCCGTTCTTGCCGGTGAAGCCCTGGGTCATGACGCGCGTGTTCTTGTCGATCAGCACCGACATCAGGCCGCTCCCTTCCGCGCGGCCTGGACCGCCTTGACGATTTTCTGCGCGGCGTCGTCGAGGTCGTCCGCCGGAATGACGTTAAGCTTGGACTCGCGAAGGATTTTCTTGCCGAGATCGACATTGGTGCCTTCGAGACGCACAACCAACGGAACCTTGAGCCCGACCTCCTTGACAGCGGCGATCACCCCTTCGGCGATGATGTCGCAGCGCATGATGCCGCCGAATATATTGATCAATATGCCCTGCACATGCGGATCGGCGGTGATGATCTTGAAAGCCGCCGTCACCTTGTCCTTGGAGGCGCCGCCGCCGACGTCGAGGAAATTGGCCGGGCTCTCGCCATAGAGCTTGATGATGTCCATCGTCGCCATGGCGAGGCCGGCCCCATTGACCATGCAGCCGATCGAGCCCTCGAGCGTGACGTAATTGAGGTCGTGCTTGGAGGCCTCGATTTCCTTGGCGTCCTCTTCCGATTCATCGCGCAAGGACGCAAGTTCGGGATGGCGGTGCAAGGCGTTGTCGTCGAAGGAGACTTTTGCATCGAGAACCCGCAAAAGCCCTTCGGCGGTGACAATCAACGGATTGATCTCGAGAAGGGCCATGTCCTTGCCGACGAAGGCCGCATAGAGCCGGGCGATCAACTTCTCGGCCTGTCTGGCGAGATCGCCGGTGAGATCGAGCGCGGCGGCCGCCATGCGGCCGTGATGCGGCATGACGCCGGTCGCGACATCGATCGCGAAAGTGTGGATTCTCTCGGGGGTCCTATGGGCGACGTCTTCGATGTTGACGCCCCCTTCGGTCGAAAGGACAAAAGCGACGCGCGAAGCGGCGCGGTCGACAAGGGCGGAGAGATAGAGCTCCCGCTCGATCGCTGCGCCCTCTTCGATATAGAGCCGGTTGACCTGCTTGCCGGCCGGACCGGTCTGTACCGTCACCAGCGTCTTGCCGAGCATCTCGGCGGCGAACGTCTTGACCTCGGCGAGCGAGCGGGCGAGCCTAACGCCGCCCTTCTCGCCAGCCTCCGGCTCCCTGAATTTGCCTTTACCGCGCCCGCCGGCGTGGATCTGGCTCTTGACGACCCATAGCGCTCCGCCGATTTCCTTGGCGGCGGCTTCGGCCTCGTCCGGCGTGAAGGCGGGCTTGCCTTTGGCGAGAGGCGCGCCGAATTCCCCCAGCACCGCCTTTGCCTGATATTCGTGAATGTTCATTTAGGTTCGCTCGCCTCGTAATATGGGGACGCCGGCCGGTCTTCTCAACGAGGCTTTAGCGGGCGAAAGCCGGATTGATCTTCTTGCAAGCCTCGACCAGCGTCTGAACCGCTGCGACCGATTTGTCGAACATCGCCTTTTCCGCCGCGTCGAATTGGATCTCGACGATCTTCTCGACGCCGGCCGCGCCGATGACGATGGGCACGCCGACGTAAGTGTCCTTCACGCCATATTCGCCGTTGAGATAGGCGGCGCAAGGCAGCACGCGGCGCTGATCCTTCAAATAGGACTCAGCCATGGCGATCGCCGAGGCGGCGGGCGCGTAAAAGGCGGAGCCGGTCTTCAACAGATTGACGATCTCCCCGCCGCCTTTGCGCGTTCGCTCCACGATCGCATCGAGACGCTCCTTCGTCGTCCAGCCCATTTTGACGAGGTCGGGCAGCGGAATGCCGGCGACCGTCGAATAGCGGACCGAAGGAACCATGTCGTCGCCATGGCCGCCGAGCACGAAGGCGGTGACGTCCTCGACCGAGACCTTGAACTCCTCGGCGAGGAAGTAGCGGAAGCGCGACGAATCGAGGACGCCGGCCATGCCGATGACCTTGGCGGTCGGCAGCCCGGAGGCTTTTTGCAGCGCCCAGACCATGGCGTCGAGCGGATTGGTGATGCAGACGACGAAAGCATGCGGGGCATGCTCCTTGAGGCCGGCGCCGACGGATTCCATCACCTTCAGATTGATGCCGAGCAGGTCGTCGCGGCTCATACCGGGCTTGCGCGGCACGCCGGCGGTGACGATGACCACATCGGCCCCGGCGATGTCGGCATAGGCGCTGGCGCCGGAAACCCTGGCGTTGAACCCTTCGGCTGGGCCGGCTTGGGCGAGATCGAGCGCCTTGCCCTGCGGCACGCCGTCGACAATGTCGAAAAGAACGATGTCGCCCAGTTCCTTGAGCGCGGCCAGATGGGCCAAGGTGCCGCCGATTTGGCCGGCCCCGATCAGTGCAATTTTCTTACGCGCCATGAGAGCTGCCGTCCTTCATTGCGGGGATTTCTCGCTGATTAGCCTTTGAAAAACGTTTCACGCGGAAAAAGTGGCCCAGTCAGGAGCCCGGCAGCATTCAGCAAAAGACGGCGGCCCTTTCAAGCCGGACAATCGCGAAAATATTGGCCTCGACCGCCTCCGACAGGCGTTCGCATCGATAAAATACCAATGAAAACACATAATTGTAAGTTCTTGCCCGACGCGACGACTTGGCGCAGAGCGTATAATATTAGGTCTTCTAAGTAACAAATTTTGTAATTTGTAACCGCATTTTCGGCCCTTTGGAGGCTTGGTGCGCCGGAAGGCTTGGCGCGCCAGAGGGAGGCGCCCCGAACTCACTTCCTGGCCGAGCCCGCCATGACGACGTCGATCCAGGCGAGAACCTCGGGAATCGCCTCCCCCAAAGCAAGGTGGCCGGCGCCCTCGACGCGGATGAAGCGTTTCGGCTCATTGGCGAGCGCATAGAGCTTTTCGGCGAACCTTATCGGCGTCACCCGATCCGCCTCGCCCTGAACGATCAAGAGCGGCGCATGAACGGCGCCGATCACTCTGTCCGACCGGAATTGATCGCGCATCAACAGGCGCACCGGAAACATCCGATAGAGATTGGCCGCGACATCGACTGCCGAGGAGAAGGGCGAATCAAGGACCAGCGCGCCAATCTCGTGGCGTGCGGCGAGCGGCGCGGCGACGCCAGACCCAAGCGATTCGCCCATGACGACGATGCGGCCTGGCTCGGCCCCAAGCGCGAGCGCCGCGGCGTAACCGGCTTCGCCGTCGCGGAGCAGGCCTTCTTCGCTGGGCGTTCCGGTCGAGCGGCCGTAACCGCGATATTCGACCGCCAGCAGGCCATCGCCGGTCTCGGTGAGCTTTTGGAAGCGGGGGTTGCGCGACGCCAGGCCGCCGCCATTGCCGTGAAAATAGAGGATCAGCGGCCTGCCCGGCGCGGGCGCGACGTACCAGGCGACCAGCGTCTCGCCGTCGGAGGTCTTCACGTCAAGAACGCGCGCCTGCGGCAGGCCGGCTTCGGCCGGCGCAATTTCGCCCGCCGGCGGGAAATACATCAGTTTGCGCTGACCAAGGGCGAGGGCGCCAAGCGCAATCGCGTAGAGCGCGACCAGGGCGACGATGAGAGAAAGCACGATCCTCTTTGCCCGCGCGCCCAACCCTCAAATCCGCCGAGACGGGGGCGCGTCCTTCAATGGGCCAACGCCTTGACGATCGCCTCGGTCATCTTCTTGGCGTCGCCGAACAACATCATCGTGTTGTCTCGGAAGAACAATTCGTTCTCGACGCCGGCATAGCCCGAGCCCATGCCGCGCTTGACGAAGAGCACGGTCTTGGCCTTTTCGACATCGAGCACCGGCATGCCGTAGATCGGCGATTTCGGATCGGTCTTGGCCGCTGGATTGGTCACGTCATTGGCGCCGATCACATAGGCGACGTCAGCCTGGGCGAATTCCGAGTTGATGTCCTCGAGTTCGAAGACTTCGTCATAGGGCACGTTGGCCTCGGCGAGCAGCACATTCATATGGCCGGGCATACGGCCGGCGACCGGATGGATGGCGTATTTCACCTCGACGCCCTCTTTCTTGAGGATATCGGCCATTTCGCGAAGGGCGTGCTGGGCCTGCGCCACAGCCATGCCGTAGCCCGGTACGACGATGACCTTCGAGGCGTTCTTCATGATGAAGGCGGCATCGTCCGCCGAGCCCTGTTTTACCGGCCGCGCCTCGGTCGCCCCGCCCGGACCAGCGACCTCGCCGCCAAACCCGCCAAGAATCACTGAGATGAAGCTGCGGTTCATCCCTTTGCACATGATGTACGAGAGGATCGCGCCGGACGAGCCGACCAGCGCGCCGGTGATGATCAGCGCGAGATTGCCAAGGGTGAAGCCAATGCCCGCCGCCGCCCAGCCGGAATAGGAATTGAGCATCGAGATCACGACCGGCATATCGGCGCCGCCGATCGGGACGATCAGCAGCACGCCGAGCGCCAGCGAGTCGAGAGCGATCAGCCAGAAGCAGATGGTCGCTTCGGTCGTAAAGAACAGGATGATCAGAAGGATCAGCGCAGCGCCGAGGCCGACGTTGATCGCATGGCGCTGAGGCAGCAGGATCGGCTTTCCCGACATGCGTCCGTCAAGCTTCAAGAAGGCGATGACCGAGCCGGTAAAGGTCATCGCGCCGATGGCGAGGCCGAGCGACATTTCGATTAGGCTGGCGCGGTGGATCTCGCCGGGCTCGCCGATGCCGAAGGCCTGCGGCGCATAGAGCGCGCCGGCGGCGACCAGCACCGCCGCCAGGCCGACCAGCGAATGGAACATCGCGACCAGTTGCGGCATCGCCGTCATCTGGACAGTGCGCGCCCGCCAGACGCCGAAGCCGCCGCCGATGGCGAAGCCGAGGATGACGAGGAGCGCCGAGACGAAGCTCGACGGCGGGCGCAAAACCAGCGTCGTCACCACGGCGATCGCCATGCCGATCATGCCGAAGCGATTGCCCTGGCGCGATGAGGCGGGCGAAGAGAGGCCGCGTAAGGCCAGGATGAAAAGAACGCCGGCGACGAGATAGAGAAGGGCGGCGAGATTGGCGACCACGACGCTCACCCCTTCTTCTTATACATCGCCAGCATGCGTTCGGTGACCCAGAAGCCGCCGAATATGTTGACCGAGGCGAGGACGAGCGCGATGAAGCCGACGAGACGCGCGAAGTTCGAGCCGCTGTTCACCGCCTCGACGCCGACCGAAAGGAGCGCGCCGACGACGATGACCGAGGAAATGGCGTTGGTCACCGACATCAGCGGCGTATGCAGCGCCGGCGTCACCGACCAGACGACGTAGTAGCCGACGAAAACGGCGAGGGCGAAAATCGCCAGGCGAAAAACGAAAGGATCGATCGCCCCGCCGGTCCCTGCTGAAGCTGCGGCGGCGAGTTGTTCGGCGTAGGTCTGCGCAGCCTGAGCGGCCTTTTCAGCGGCGTCGGCGGCGGCCTGCAGCTTGGCGACGGTCTGGTCGAGCGTGTCGGTCATGGGCCCCTCGGGAGATTGTCGGGCGTCGCCTCAGGCGGTCTTCGGTTGGAAGTTCGGATTGACGATGGCGCCGTCGCGGGTCAGCAGCGTCGCCTTGACGAGTTCGTCGTCCCATTTGACGGCGAGGCTCTTCGTCGCCTTGTCGATCAAGGTCTCGACGAAAGCATAGAGATTGCGGGCGTAGAGGCTGGACGCCGTGGCGGCGAGCCGCGTCACATTCGAATAACCGATGATCTTGACGCCGCCATCGGTCGTGACGAGTTCGCCGGCCTTGGCCAATTCGCAATTGCCGCCGCGCTCGACCGCGAGGTCGACGATGACGGAGCCTGGCCGCATCGAAGCAACCATCGCCGCATCGATCAGGCGCGGCGCCGGGCGGCCAGGGATGAGCGCCGTCGTGATGACCATGTCCTGCTTGGCGATATGCGAGGCCACCAGTTCGGCTTGCTTGGCGCGATAGGCGGCGGACATTTCCTTGGCGTAGCCGCCGGCGGTCTCGGCTTGCTTGAACTCGTCGTCCTCGACCGCAATGAATTTCGCGCCGAGAGATTCGACCTGTTCCTTCGTCGCCGGACGCACGTCCGTCGCCGTCACGATGGCGCCGAGGCGCCGCGCGGTCGCGATCGCCTGCAGGCCGGCGACGCCAACGCCCATGATGAAGGCTTTCGCCGCCGGGACGGTGCCGGCCGGCGTCATCATCATCGGCAGAGCGCGGCCATATTCGGCGGCCGCATCGACAACGGCGCGATAGCCGGCGAGATTGGCCTGGCTCGACAGCACGTCCATCACCTGGGCGCGGGTGATGCGCGGCAGGAGCTCCATCGCGAAGGCGGCGATTCCAGCCTTGGCCATCGCTTCGATCGCTTCGCCGTGGCCATAAGGGTCCATGGTCGCAACGACCAGCGCGTCATGTTTGATGCGGCCAAGCTCAGCCTCGCTCGGGCGTCGGACCTTGAGAAGAACGTCGGCTTCGCCGAGGACCTGCCCGGCTTCGGCAAGGCGCGCGCCGGCGCTTTGGTAGTCGGCGTCGGTCACGCCCGCCTTGAGGCCGGCGCCGCGTTCGACGACGACATCCGCGCCGAGGCCGACGAATTTCTTGACCGTCTCCGCTGTCGCGGCGACGCGCGTCTCAGACGAATCGACCTCGGCTACAACCCCGATGAGCATGGCTCACACCTCGAAGGAATGCGCGCTGGGGCTCGCAATCTCGTAAATCTCATTGGGCGCCCGCCGGGCCCATTCGGCTAAAGAACGATGCAGGCGAGGCCGAGCAGGATGAAAACAGGAAGAACCGCGCGCCAGGTCAGGCCCGAATACCCGCCGAAAGCCGCCGCCGCCAAGGTCAGGCAAAAGCCGATGAAAGCGACGCCGCCGTCGCCCTTCAGACCCCATAGAACAAGCAACAAAAGGAAGCAGAGAAGGCTGACGACGGAGATCTCCGTGAGGGCCAGGAAGTCAGCATAGGTCTCCTCATGCGCCGGCATGTCCATCGCATCGTCCGCCGCCGCAACCGAATGATCGTCCGCCATGCCCGCCTCTTGGGAGAAGCTTCAAAAAGCCCGATGCCGCCTTTACCGGAAAGGCCGCGGCTTCGCAACGTGACATTGCGCCGGGGCGGGCGGCGGCCGGCCGGCAGTCGCTCGGGATCGTCGGTCCTTCCCGCATGGCCAAAGGCGCGACCGCGCAGAGGCCCAAGGCAAAGCAAGCGCGCGCGGCTTGACGCCAACCGGCGAGGCGGCGCATCACGCCCCTCGATGCCGCTTCTCGCCTTGCCCTATCCGCTGATCAACCCGATTCTGGTCGAGGTCGGCCCGTTCGCCATCCGTTGGTATGCGCTCTCCTATATTGCCGGCCTCATCATCGGCTGGGCGCTGATCCGCCGCGCCCTGGCCGACGAAACGCTGTGGGGCGGGGCGGCGCGGCCGAGCGTCGACAGCGTTGACGACCTGCTGATCTATTGCGCGCTCGGCGTCATCATCGGCGGCCGGCTCGGCAACGTTTTGTTCTACGACCCCGCCTATTATTTCGCCCATCCGATCGATATCCTCAAACTCTGGGAAGGCGGCATGGCCTTCCACGGCGGCTTGATCGGTGCTTTGGTCGGGGTCCTTCTTTTTGCGCGGCGCCATCAAGCGCCTTTTTGGCCCACGATGGACCTTGTCGCGCTGGTCGCTCCGATTGGCATCTTTCTCGGCCGCATCGCGAATTTCATCCGTCCCGAATTGTGGGGTCGGCCGACCGACGTTCCTTGGGCGGTGATCTTTCCCGGCTCCGACGGCCAGCCGCGCCACCCGAGCCAGATCTACGAGGCCTTGCTCGAAGGATTGGCGGTGTTCGTCCTCCTTTCTGTCGCCGCGCGCATGGGCGCCCTGCGCCGGCCAGGCCTGACGACGGGCCTCTTCGCCGCCTCTTATGGGATCGCGCGGATTGCTTGCGAGTTCTTCCGCGATCCTGATCCGCGGCTGGAGGACCTCGGCGATGGCCTGACGATGGGGATGGTCTTGTCCGCCCCGCTCGTCATAATTGGTATTTGCCTGATAGTCTGGGCGACTCGCAGGCGGCGGGGAAGCGTCTAAGGGAGCGCAGATGAGCGCGCTGGGGGATGAGATCAAAGCCTTGATCGGCGATCACGGCCCGATCTCGCTCGAGCGTTACATGGCCTTGGCGCTGACCCACGCGACGCATGGCTATTACATGCATCGCGATCCATTCGGCGCTTCCGGGGACTTCACCACCGCGCCCGAAATCAGCCAGATGTTCGGCGAATTAATCGGGCTATGGGCGGCGGAAGTCTGGGCGTCGATGGGCGCGCCCAACCCGGTACATCTGATCGAACTTGGTCCCGGCCGCGGAACTTTGATGAGCGATGCTTTGCGCGCCGCGCGCGTTGCGCCGAACTTTCGCGCCGTGCTCGATGTCTGCCTCATCGAGGCCAGTCCGATGCTGGCGGCGATTCAACATGAGACCCTGCTGACCTCCGGCGCGCCGATCGCTTGGGCCTCGCAATTGCGCGAGGCGCCGGAAGGCCCGGCGATCATCGTCGCCAACGAATTCCTCGACGCCTTGCCGCTGCGCCAATATGTGCGCGGGCGACAGGATTGGCGCGAACGCCTCGTCGCGCTCGACGAATCGGGCGCCTTGACCTTTCGCCTGGCGACGGACGGCGAGCCCTATATCGGCGCGCGCGCCGACGAGGGCTCAGTGCTGGAGGTGAACGCCATCGGCCATCGCCTGACGCATGCGATCGGCGACCGCGTCGCCACCCAGGGCGGCGCCGCGCTTTTCATCGACTACGGCCATACGACGACCGGCTTCGGCGATACGTTGCAAGCCTTGCGCTCGCATCGCATGGTCGATCCGTTGAGCGAGCCAGGCACCGCCGACATTACCGCCCATGTCGATTTCGCCGCTATGGCGCGCAGCGCCCGCGCCGCGGGCGCGGCGGTCTATGGTCCGATCCCGCAAGGGGATTTTCTCAGGGCGCTGGGCCTTGATCAGCGCGCGGCGACGCTTGCGCGCAAGGGCGGGGCGCAACAGGTCGCCGACATCGAATCGGCGCGCATGCGCCTTTCCGGCAAAGGCGACGGCGAAATGGGCGCCTTGTTCAAGGCGATGGTCATCGCCAATCGCAATTTGCCGACGCCGCCGGGATTCCAGTCCTTGGGCGGCGCGCTGTGAATGGCGGTCTGGCGGAGGCTTTGGCCAGCGGCGCCCTGCGGGCGAAGGGAATAGAACATGCGTTCTTCACCCGCCGCGGCGGCGTCTCCAAAGGCGTTTATGCTTCGCTGAACGGCGGCGTCGGTTCACGGGACGATCGCCGGGCGGTCTCAGAAAATCGCTCCCGCATGGCGGCGGCGATCGGCGTTGCGCCCGACCGGCTCATCAACCCTTTTCAGATTCATTCCGCGGATGTGGCGGCGATCGACAAGCCGTGGGCGCTGGAGGAGCGGCCGCGCTGCGACGCGCTGGTGACGACGTCGCGAAATCTCGGCATCGCCGTCACCGGCGCTGATTGCGGGATCATCCTTTTCGCCGATGAAGTCGCCGGCGTCATCGGCGCAGCTCACGCCGGCTGGAAAGGCGCGCTGACCGGCGTCATCGAGGCGACGGTCGCGGCGATGGCGCGGCACGGAGCGCGGCGCGAGGCGATCGTGGCGGCGCTTGGTCCGACGATCCGGCAGGAATCGTACGAAGTCGGCCAGGAATTCGCGGCCCGCTTCATCGGCGTCGAGGCGGCGAACGCGCGCTTCTTTAACCCCAGCGCGCGTGACGGTCGCTCGATGTTCGACCTGCCCGGTTTCATCGCCTCACGGATCGAGCTGGCGGGCGTCGGCCGTTTCGAAGACCTAGGCCTCGACACCTACGCCGACGAGCAGCGTTTCTTCAGCTATCGCCGCGCGACGCATCGCGGGGAGGCGGATTACGGGCGCCTGGTGGCGGCGATTGCGTTGACGTAGCACGACGCAGAGCGAAGTTCGCCGCTTTGGGCGCGATCAAACATCGCGTCAGCGCTTTTGCCTCGCCCCAGCGCCGGACTTTGCACGCGGCTGGCGCGCCGCCTCGTCCCGACCCTTCGTTCTCGACGTTTCTAAATTCGCCAGCGCCGCCTCCAGAATCTCGTCCGACAGCGACGGATCGGCCTTGGCGATCGAGCGCGCCAGCGATACCGCGCCGACCATCGTCGCAAAATGCGTCATCGCCTCGGCGCGAATGTCGGCTTTGGCGGGCCGGCGTCGCCGCTCGTTCGCATAGGCGCGGACGAAAGCGTCGAGATAGAGCCTCAGCCCCTTCGCATAGACTTCGCGCAACGCCGGCCCCTGCCGCGATACGTCCGCGCCAAACGCGACCATCGGACAACGAAAGCCGCCGGCGTCGCGGTTCTTGCGCGAGACATAGCGGCGGCGATAGTCGGCGAGCGCCTGACCTATAGGGCCTTCATCGGCGGCAACGGCCTCGATCGCAGCCACTGACTGCGACAAAGCATGGGCGCAGGCCGCGGCGCCAAGATCGTCCTTTGATTCGAAATGATTGTAGAAGCCGCCATGGGTCATTCCCGCTGCGTGCATGAGGTCGGCGACGCCGATCCCCTCGAAACCCTTTTCGCGAAAAAGACGCGCCGCGGCCTCGACGACCCGCGCGCGATTACCCTCCGCCTGCTGCCGGGTGATCCTCATGCTTCGCGCCGAAATCTCCGTTAGAGAACGCGCATAGGGGCTATGCGTCCCTGCGCTTGACTTATGATGATGAGTATCATCATTTAATGATGACTGTCATCATTAAAATTGACCGTTCGCACCATTTTGTTCATCCGCGGACGGCCCCTCTCGGAGAAACCCGCATGTTGGCGCAGGCCCTCGCCGATCGATTGTCGCGTCACGGCGTCCATTACGCCTGGGTGATCGTCGCGGTGACTTTCGTCACCAGTCTGACAACGGCCGGCGCGGTCGGACTGCCCGGCGCCTTCATTCTGCCGCTAGCCAAGGAATTCGGTTGGGACACGGCGCAGATCTCCGGCCCGCTCGCCTTGCGCTTGATTCTGTTCGGCCTGATGGCGCCTTTCGCGGCGGCGCTGATCGAGCGCTTCGGCGTGCGCAATGTTGTGGTCTCGGCGATCGGCCTGATTGTCGCCGGTCTGGTGCTCGCGCTGACGATGAGCTCGATCTGGCAATTGTTCCTCTATTGGGGGATCATCATCGGCGTCGGCACGGGACTTACGGCTTTGGTCTTCGCCGCGATCGTTTCGAACCGTTGGTTCAATGCGCGGCGCGGCCTGGTGCTCGGCATGCTGACCGCGGCCAGTGCGACCGGCCAGCTTATCTTTCTTCCGCTCGCGGCTTGGCTGATCGATCACATCGGCTGGCGCTACGCGCTGGCGCCGTCGATCGGCGGCCTCATTCTGGCCGGGCTGCTCGTCATCCTCTTCATGCGCGATCGGCCCTCCGACGTCGGCCTCTCTCCCTACGGCGATCCGCCGCTGGCGGCAGGTCATGTTCCGGTTCCGGCGCCGCCGCCGGCTCCAGCGGTTGGACGCGCCTTTTCGGTGCTCGCGGAAGGTTCGAAGAGCGGCGCCTTCTGGATCTTGTTCGGCACTTTCTACATTTGCGGCGTGAGCACCACTGGCCTGATCCAGACCCATTTTATCTCGCTCTGCGCCGATTTCGGGTTGCCGGCGGTCGCCGCGGCCTCGACCTTGGCGATGATGGGCATTTTCGATCTTTTCGGCACGATCGGATCGGGCTGGCTGTCGGATCGCTATGACAGCCGGGCGCTGCTGTTCTGGTACTATGGGTTGCGCGGCCTTTCGCTGCTGTACCTGCCCTATTCGGGCTTTACCGTCTATGGGCTTTCACTCTTCTCGCTCTTTTACGGGCTCGATTGGATCGCGACCGTGCCGCCGACGGTGCGCCTTGCAACGCGAGCCTTCGGCAAGGAGAAGGCCGGCGTCGCCTTTGGCTGGATTTTCGCCGCCCACCAGCTCGGAGCGGCGACCGCCGCCTTCGCCGCAGGCCTCTCGCGCACGGAATGGAACACTTACCTCCCGGCTTTCTTCGGCGCCGGCCTCGCCTGTCTGATCGCGGCGGCGGCGGTATGGTTCATCGGCGCGCGCAAGCCTGCCGCTGCTGCAGCCGCGACGGCGTAGCAGATCGTTGATTGACATTGGCGCTGGCGACGACGCCCGTCTCGCGATACGGGGCTATGTCCCCGCATGTCGGCGAAGCACCACCGCGAAAGAGCGGCGCTCATCGAAGCGGCCGCCTTACTTCAATGCATCGCGAGCCCGCTCTTGGCGTCGAACAGGTGAATGCGCTCCGGCGGCGCGGCGAGCTTGATCGTTCCGCCCGGCGTGGCGTTTACGCGCTCGCGAAACACGCTGACGATCTCGCGTCCGCAGAATTTCGCGAAGACCTGCGTCTCCGAGCCGGTCGGCTCGACGACGATCACCTCGGCCGGCGCGCCATGCGCCTCGTCAAGCGCGAAATGCTCCGGCCTGACTCCGATCGTCACGAGCGCTCCATCGGCGCCGGCGACGCTGGGCGGCAGCGCAATGCTTTCGCCGCTCTCGGCGATGAATTTCGCCGCGCCGTCCTGCCGGGCGAGGCGCCCATTGAGGAAATTCATCGCCGGCGAGCCGATGAAGCCGGCGACGAACTGGTTGGCCGGCCGGTCGTAAAGATCGAGCGGCGCGCCGATTTGCTCGACGACCCCGTCGTGCAAGACCACGATCTTGTCGGCCATGGTCATCGCTTCGATCTGGTCATGCGTGACATAGACCGTCGTCGTTTTCAGGCGCTGATGCAATTCCTTGATCTCGGTGCGCATCTGCACGCGCAATTTGGCGTCGAGGTTGGAGAGCGGCTCGTCGAAGAGGAAGACTTGCGGATCGCGCACGATGGCGCGGCCCATTGCGACGCGCTGGCGCTGGCCGCCCGACAATTGGCGCGGATAGCGATCGAGCAGCTTGTCGAGACCGAGGATTTTCGCGGCGCGGTCGGTGCGCTCATTGATCTCGGCCTTCGAGGCGCGCTTGAGACGCAGCGCGAAGCTCATATTTTCAGCGACCGTCATATGCGGGTAGAGCGCATAATTCTGGAACACCATTGCGATGTCGCGCGCTTTCGGCG